>NZ_JARAWX010000020.1:0-173359 GCF_033793585.1 Streptomyces sp. MI02-7b
TAGAGTGCAGTCGCGAGGGTGTCTATCTCGGTCGTCACACACTGAGAGTGGACACCCTCGCCTTATCTCGTGGCCGAACCCTTGGAATCGATCATCTAGCCGGCGCCGCCGCCCCCGCCCGCGTACTTCGCCAGGAAGTCCGTGACGGTGGCCCAGTTGGCGTCGTCGGTGAGCATGCCCACCCCGTGCATGGGACCGTTGACGATCTCCAGCCGGTTCTCGGGGGCCTTCTTCGTCGCCTTGTGCAGGGCCTTGCCCGCCTCCGCGAACCGGGTGTCGCCGGCCGCGGCCATGTAGAGCACCGGCGCCGTCAGGCGGGGCACCGCCGAACCGGCGTCCGTCACCCCGTAGTACTCGGGGGCGGACAGCGAGACCACGGCGTCCACCGGCGGGCTCACCTCCACGGCCCCCGCCAGGACTCCCGTGCCGCCCTTGGACGCGCCCATGAGCAGCACGTGCCGGGCGCCCTTGGCGCGCAGCAGCTTCACCCCGGCGACGACCTCCGGCACCTCGCTCCCGTTGGAGTCGACGACCAGGACGCGGTAGCCGTCCTCGACCAGCAGGTCCGCCTGCGGCATCCACTGGCACAGGTCGCCGTCCGACTGGTGCATCAGCAGCACGGCGGCGGCGCCCTTGCCCCCGAGCCAGGCGTCCACCGGGTTGCCCTCGGTGTCGTCGTAGGACGTGCTCCCCGCCTTCGCCTGGGCCTCGGTGAGGCACCCGAAGTCCTCCGGTGGCGTGGCCTCGGCAGCGGCCTTCCCGTCGCCTCCGCCCCCGCACCCCGCGAGCAGCAGGACGGCGGCCAACGGGGCGCACACACGGACTCGGACCATGAATGACATGGCCCCGAGCGTGGAGGTTGGACTAGACCAACGTCAAGATATCCGCAGCCCGTCGAACGCCAACCGCACCACGGCGTCCACGACCGCCGCGTCCTCCTGCTCGGGCGCTTCCGCCGGAGCCCCGGCGTCCGCCGCGCCCCCGGTGCCGGGCACATGGGGCCGGTACCACTCGACCAGGGAGTTGATCATTCCGAAGAGCAGCCTGGTGGCGAGCCTCGGCGCCACGTCCGCCCGCAGGTCGCCCTCCGCCACCGCGGCCTTCAGCAGGGCGGCGACCCGGTGGTCGAACTCCCTGCGGCGCTCCATGGCCCAGCGCTCGGTCTTGGTGTTGCCGCGCACCCGCAGCAGCAGGGTGACGTAGGGCAGTTCCGCCATCAGCACCTCGGTGGTGCGCCGCGTGACGTACTCCAGCCGCTCGACAGCGCGCCCGCGCCGCGCCTCCGGCTCCTCCAGGATGCCGAACAGCCCGTCCAGGGCACGCCCGACGGCCCGCTGCAAGAGCTCCTCCTTGCCCCGCACATGGTGGTAGATGGAGGACTTGGAGATGCCGGCGGCCTGCGACAGATGCTCCATGGACGTGCCGTCGTAGCCGCGCTCATTGAAGACCCGCACGGCGACGGCCAGCAGCGAGTCCGGAGTGTAGGTGTCCCGCTTGGGGGCGGGGGTGTCGCGCTGTGCCATGGTCATGATTAGAGCAGTCTCCCCTCGGCGGCCGCTCGGCGGATCAGCAGGCGGGACGGCGCGTAACGGCCGGTGGGGCAGGCCTCGTCCAGACTGCGCAGCACATCGACGACCCACGCCGGACCCAGTTCGTCCCCCCACGCCAGCGGACCGCGCGGGTAGTTCACACCCATCCGCATCGCGGCGTCGATGTCCTGCGGCGACGCCACGCCGCGGGCCACCGCGTCCGCGGCGAAGTCCACGAGCATCGCCACGGTGCGCGCGACGATCATGCCCGGTGCGTCGTCGATGACGCTGACCTTCTTGCCCAGCGCCTGGAAGAGCCCGATCGCGGCCCGGACCGTCTCCGGGCGGCCGGTGTCGGCCGGGGCGAGGGCGACGCGGGTGGCGGCACGGTAGTCCAGCGCCAGGTCGAACTGCACCCAGTCGCCCGGCCGGTCCCTCTCGGTGGGGTCCGGCGTGGCCGCGACCCCGTTGGCCAGGTACAGCTGCCCGCCCCCGGGCAGTTCCACCCAGGCGTCGAAGGGGTCGGAGAAGTCGCCGGCCACCACCTCGATGCCCGCCTCGGCGATCAGCTCGGGCAGCACTGCGGCCGGCCCGAAAGCGCTCATGCGCACGGTCACCTTGGAAGGCGGCTTCTCAGGCCCGGCCGTGTGCGGCTCGGGCAGGGGCGCGCCCGGCGTGTGGTCGTACCACCCGTGCCCCGCCTTGCGGCCCAGCCGCCCGGACTCCACCAGGCGGCGCT
Source organism: Streptomyces sp. MI02-7b (assembly GCF_033793585.1). Taxonomy (NCBI): domain Bacteria; kingdom Bacillati; phylum Actinomycetota; class Actinomycetes; order Kitasatosporales; family Streptomycetaceae; genus Streptomyces; species Streptomyces sp. MI02-7b. The sequence continues at coordinate 2,269 of NZ_JARAWX010000020.1, forward strand.
GCGCGAGGGAGGGGGTGAACTTCGGGTCCTGGAAGTAGGAATCCCACACCGACCGCGTGACGGCCTCGTTCACGTCCTGGCCGATCAGGTCCGTCAGCTCGAAGGGCCCCATACGGAAGCCGCCGCTCTCCCGCAGCACGGCGTCGATGGTGGCCGGGTCCGCGACCCGCTCCTCGTACAGCCGGAACGCCTCGGCGTAGAAGGGGCGCGCGACGCGGTTGACGATGAAGCCGGGGGTGTCGGTGCAGCGCACCGGCGTCTTGCCCCAGGCGGCGGCGGTGTCGTACGCGACCTGGGCGGCCGCCTCGTCGGTGGCGGCGCCGGAGACCACCTCCACCAGAGGGAGCAGCGGCGCGGGGTTGAAGAAGTGCAGGCCCACGAAACGGCCCGGAAGGCGCAGGGCGCCGCCCACGGCGGTGACCGACAGGGACGAGGTGTTGGTGGCCAGCAGGCAGTCCTCGGGAACCACGCTCTCCAGCGCGGTGAAGAGCTGCTGCTTGGCGCCGAGCTCCTCCAGGATCGCCTCGACGACCAGCGACACGCCCGCCAGGTCCTCGATCGCCTGCGCGGCCGCCAGCCGGCCGCGTGCCGCGTCGCGCTCCGCGGCGGTCATGCGGCCCTTCTCCACCAGCCGGTCCAGCCGCTCCGCTATGGCCCGCTCGGCCTGCTCGGCGCGGCCCGGCCCGGCGTCGTAGAGCCGTACCGAGTGGCCCGCGACCAGTGCGACCTGGGCGATTCCCTGGCCCATGATGCCCGTGCCGACAACCGCGATCGTGCTGGATCGGTCAAGAGCACTCATCGTCGCCTCTGCTCCTCGCCACTTGTCCACAGCTTCGGCAGGCCCCCTTGTCCCGACCGAACATTCGGTTAATCTAGCCGTGTTGCCAGCACCCTGCCCACCCGTAGCACCAGCTCGACGAGGAGTTGGCCCCCATGGCTGCCGTTCTCACCGCTGTCCCGCTGATCGAAAAGCATCGCGAGACACTCGACAAGGCCCTCGAGGCAATCCGTACTCGCGAGTACTGGTCTCCGTACCCCGAGCACCCCAAGGCATACGCCGACGCCGAGACCGGCAGGACCGCGTTCGACGCCCTCCACGGCACCCGCTTCGACCTGGACCAGCCCGGCACCGACGGCTGGACCGGCGGCGAGGTCTCCCCGTACGGCATCGAGCTCGGCGTGGAGTACCCGCATCCCGACGTGGACGTGCTGCTCCCCGCGATGCGGGCGGCGATGCCGGCCTGGCGCGAGGCCGGGCCCGAGACGCGCGCCCTGGTCTGCCTGGAGATCCTGGCGCGGATCAACGCGCGCACCACGGAGCTGGCCCACGCGGTCATGCACACCTCCGGCCAGGCCTTCATGATGGCCTTCCAGGCCGGTGGCCCCCACGCCCAGGACCGCGGCCTGGAAGCCGTCGCGTACGCCTACGCGGAGCAGGTGCGCACCCCGGGCGCGGCCGAGTGGACCAAGCCGCAGGGCAAGCGGGACCCGCTGGTCCTGCGCAAGGAGTTCACCGCGGTGCCGCGCGGCGTCGCCCTGGTGATCGGCTGCAACACCTTCCCGACGTGGAACGGCTACCCGGGCCTGTTCGCCTCGCTGGCCACCGGCAATCCGGTGCTGGTCAAGCCGCACCCGCGGGCCGTGCTGCCGCTGGCGCTGACCGTGCGCATCGCGCGCGAGGTGCTCGCCGAGGCCGGCTTCGACCCGAACCTGGTGTGCCTGGCCGCCGAGCGCCCGGGCGAGGGCCTGGCCAAGACGCTGGCCCTGCGGCCGGAGATCCGCATCATCGACTACACCGGTTCCACCGCCTTCGGCGACTGGCTGGAGGCCAACGCCCGCCAGGCGCAGGTCTACACCGAGAAGGCCGGCGTCAACACCGTCCTGATCGACTCCACGGACGACTACAAGGGCCTGCTCTCCAACCTGGCCTTCTCGCTGTCGCTCTACAGCGGTCAGATGTGCACCACCCCGCAGAACTTCCTCATCCCCCGTGACGGCGTGGCGACCGACGCCGGGCACAAGAGCTTCGACGAGGTGACGGCCGACCTCGCGGCGGCCGTGAGCGGCCTGCTCGGCGACGACGCCCGCGCCAACGCCCTGCTCGGCGCCCTGGTCAACCCCGACGTCAAGGCCCGGCTGGAGGCCGCCGCCTCCCTCGGCGAGGTCTCCCTCGCCTCGCGCGAGGTCGCGCACCCCGAGTTCCCCGGCGCCGTGGTCCGCACCCCGCTGATGGTCAAGCTGGACGGCGCCAAGCCGGACGACGAGGCGGCCTACATGTCGGAGTGCTTCGGCCCGGTGTCCTTCGCCGTGGCCGTGGACTCCACGGACGACGCGCTGGAGCTCCTGCGCCGCACGGTGCGCGAGAAGGGCGCGATGACGGTCGGCGCGTACACGACCTCCCCCGAGGTGGAGCGGAAGGCCGAGGAGGTCTGCCTGGAGGAGGCCGCCCAGCTCTCCCTCAACCTGACCGGCGGGGTGTACGTGAACCAGACGGCCGCGTTCTCCGACTTCCACGGCTCCGGCGGCAACCCGGCCGCCAACGCCGCGCTGTGCGACGGCGCCTTCGTCGCGAACCGCTTCCGGGTCATCGAGGTCCGCCGCCCGGCCTGATCCGCGAGCCCACACCAGCGCCCCGTCCGGAGTAGCCCTGTCACTCCGGACGGGGCTCCTTTGTGCGCGCGTGATGGCGCGACGCCTTGGCGCGGTTGCCGCACACCGCCATGGAGCACCAGCGGCGCCTGCGGTTCTGCGACGTGTCGAAGAAGTGCAGGATGCACCGGTCGTGGGCGCAGGCCCGGATCCGCGCCGGATCGGCGGCCAGCAGCCCCAGGTAGTCGTCGACGGCGATCCACGCTGCCCGCCAGGCCGGGAGGTCGGTCTCGACCTCCTCCGCCGGACGTCCGTCCGGGCCGACGAAGCGCTGTACCCGCCCATGGGCGAGTACGGCGTTGAGCCCGTCCAGGGCCTCCCGCGACGGCGCCCCGGGGTCGCGCACCGCCACCGCGAGCGCCTCGCGAGCGGCCAGCACGGCCTCCAGCGCCGCCGCGTCGTCCGGGCAGCGTCCCGCCAGCCCGTTCGCCTCCAGCCAGACCGTCAGGCCGTCGGGCCCGGTCAGCAGGTCCCGTACCTCGTCACCCGCCATCCACCGGGTGTTGAGGAGGTCGAGCGAGACGGGTTCCCCGAGCAGCGGACGCGGGTCGATCACGGGCGGCATGGACCTCACCCTAACCCTTTCGACGACTGACACTGGTTGACTCCACCCAGACTAACCCTTACGTTCGTAAAGAACGGTTAGCCTGGACGGGCCGGGCGACCACGACCGAGGGAGCCACCGCCTCATGTCCACCGCCGCCGCACCCGCCTCCCTGCACACGGGCCACGTCGGACTCAACGTCACCGACCTCGACCGCTCCGTCGCCTTCTACCAGCGGGTCTTCGGATTCGAGGCCGCCGAGGGCGCCGACGGGGAGCGCCGCTGGGCGTTCCTGTCCCTGGGCGGGACCCTCGTTCTGACCCTGTGGCAGCAGAGCGAGGGCGACTTCGCCGTCTCCCGGCCGGGCCTGCACCACCTGTCCTTCCGGGTCGACTCGGTCGAGGAGGTCCGCGCCGCCGAGGACGTACTGCGCGGGCTCGGCGCCTCCTTCGCCCACGACGGTGTGGTCCCCCACCGGGAGGGCGGCTCGTCCGGCGGCATCTTCTTCGCCGACCCGGACGGCATCCGGCTGGAGATCTTCACCGACTCCGGCGCCGGCACCGCCCCCGCGCCACACGAGGCCGCCCCCACCTGCGGATTCTTCTGAGCACGCGACCGCACCGCCGCACCACCGCGCGAAGGACCCACGCGCACGTCCCGATCCGACCCGCCCCACCCAGGAAGGACCCGGCATGACGACAGCCCCGTCGAGCACGTACCACCCCGGCGAACGGGCCGTACAGGCCCGCGCCGGCGTCCTCGTCCGCGCCGACCACGTCGGGCGCGGCATCCGTGACGACGTGCCGGCCGTCGCCGCGGCTTTCCTGGAACAGCGCCGGATGATCGTCGTCGGCGCCGCCGACGAGCGGGGACGGCTGTGGGCCTCGCTGCTGACCGGGCCGCCCGGCTTCGTGCGCTCCCCCGACGTGCGCACGCTCACCGTCGCCGCCCGGCCGCACCCCGACGACCCGCTGGCCGCGACCCTCGACGGCCCGGCCCGCGTCGGGCTCATCGCCGTCGAGCCGGAGGCCCGGCGGCGCATGCGGGTCAACGGCAGCGCGCGCCCGGACGGCGACGGCCTGCTGATCCGCGCCGAGCAGGTGTACGCCAACTGCCCCAAGTACATCCAGCGACGGGAGCTGACGGCCGCGGGGCTGCCCCCGGCGACCGGCGGCAGGGTCACGCGCGGCACCGGGCTGACCGCGGACCAGCAGGACCGGATCCGCGCCGCGGACACCTTCTTCGTCGCGACGGCCGGCCCCGACGGCGCCGCCGACGCCTCGCATCGCGGCGGCAACCCCGGCTTCGTGACGGTGACGGACGCCCACCGGCTGCGCTGGCCGGACTACAGCGGCAACTCCATGTTCATGACGCTCGGCAACATCACCACCAGGCCCGCCGCCGGGCTGCTCTTCCCCGACTGGCGGACCGGCGGCGTCCTCATGCTGACCGGCACGGCGCGTGTCGCATGGGACCGCGACCCGGACGGCGAGGACGGGCGCGGCGTGGACTTCACGGTCACCGAGGCCGTCGAGCTGCCCGGCATCAGCACCCTGCGCTGGGGCGCCCCCGAGTTCTCCCCCGCCAATCCGCCCGTCCGGGAGGCCTGAGCACTACCCCTAGGCTGAGGCCATGAGCACGGACGACACCCGGCGGATCACCCGGGAATGGCGGGAGGCCGCCCCCGGGGCCGTCCTGCTGGACGGCTTCCACGCGCTGAAGCACGCGCTGCGCTTCGGGGCCCGGATCCACTCCGTGCTCACGTCCGACAAGGCCGCGGTCCTGGCCCTGGCGGCCGATCTGGCCGAGGACGTCGCCGCGGCCGTCGATGCCCTGGCCGTCGAGGTCCCGGCCGCCACCCTGCGCGAACTGGTGCCCCGGATCCACCCGACCGGCATCGCCGCGCTCGCCTCCCGCCCGGACCGGGAGGCGAATCTGCGCGTCCTGTCCGAGCGGCCCCGCCGGGCTCCTGTTGTCGTCCTCGACGGCCCGCGCAACCTCGGCAACGTCGGCGCCGTCATCCGTCTCGCGGCCGGTTTCGGCGCCACCGGCGTCGTCACGGTCGGCGGCCCCGACGACCTGGACCCCTGGCACCCGAACGTCGTCCGGGCCGGGGCCGGCCTGCACTACGCGACCGCCGTGGAGCGCCTGCCGCTCGACGCGCTGCCCCCGGGCCCGCTCTACGCGCTGGACCCCGAGGGTGAGGACATCCGCCGCGTCGCCCTCCCCGACGACGCGCTGCTCGTCTTCGGCTCGGAGCGGCACGGGATCTCTCCCCGCCTGCGGGATCGCGCCACCCGGCTGCTGGCCGTGCCCATGCGCCCCCAGGTCTCCAGCTTCAACCTCGCGACCACGGTCGGCATGGCCCTGTTCCACTGGCTGCCGGACCCGGCCTCCGGGGCCGCGGGCGTCACACCGGCAGGTCCGTAGGCGCGGGCTCCGTACCCGGCTCCGCCCGCCCGCGTCCGGGACCCGGCACCACGGCACGCTCGCCGGTGCCGGCGCGGCCTGCCGGGCCGCGGCGCGTTGGCCGGCCCAGGCGGTCGCCCGCCCAGCGCAGGAAGCCCGTGGGCAGGAAGACCGCGTCGGCCGCGATCATCGCCATCGAGAAGAACGGCAGGCCGAGGAGGAAGGCGATCGAGGCGTGCTCGACGATCATGAGCGCGAGCAGCGCGTTCTTCACCCGGCGGTTGAAGAGGGTGAAGGGGAAGGCGACCTGGACGATCACCGTCCCGTACGTGATCGCCATGACCACCAGACCGCTGCTCGCCATGGCGTGCGACAGCTCCGGCCACGGGCTGAAGTCGTCCAGGTGGAGCGGGTAGTACAGGGCGGTGCCGTCCTGCCAGCGCGACCCCTGGATCTTGTACCAGCCCGCGGTCGCGTAGATCAGGCACACCTCGACGACGACGACCAGCATCGCCGCGTTGTGCGTGATGTTGGCGAACACGTCAAGGAGAGTGCGGGGCTCGCCGGGCGCGTAGCGGCGCACGGCCCACCACACCGCCTGCAGCAACAGGACGCCCCACAGGAGCGGCGTCCAGCCGAGCCACGGCAGCAGGCCGTCGGTCCAGCTCAGACCGGTACGGCCGAGCAGTTGGGCGATCAGGAGGAACATCCCCAGGACGGCCCACAGGGCGATTCCGGCGGCGTCGCCGTCCCGCTCGTCCCCGCTCCGCGCGCGACGGCGGGCGTCGAGCGACCACACCTGGCCGCAGCGGGTGAAGACCAGGTAGATCGCCATCAGGTGGATGACGTTGTCGCCGCCGTCACCCATGAACACGCTGCGGTTCTGCAGCGACAGCACGCCGGCCATGAACAGCAGCGACGCGGTCCTGGTGCGCCAGCCCAGCAGCAGCATGGCGCTCGCGGCGATGGAGGCGGCGTAGACGAACTCGAACCAGACCCTGCCGTCGCCCCACAGCAGGACGGTGAAGGCGTGGTTGTCCGCGATCAGCCGGCTCGCCTGGGCGTAGCCCCACACGCCGTCGGGTCCGTAGAGCTCGTGGCGGTGCGGGAACTCGCGGAGCAGGAACAGCAGCCAGGTCAGCGCCATACCGATCCGGACGACGGCGCTCTGGTACGGGCCGATGGCGGTGCCGGTGACGCGGACGAGGGCGCGGGTCAGACCGCGGTCGGCCGCGGTGGCCAGGCCCGTGAAGGGCGAGGGCACCGCGGACGGGTCCTGAGCGGGTGCCGGGGCCGGGACGGGCGCGGGGGAGACGGCGGCGGAGTGGTCCGGGGAGTGCACGGGCTCGCTCACGACGCGTCCCCCTGCCCCGCGGCAGCGGCCTGGTCCCGCGGAGTGACGTTCCACCACGGGAGCACCTGGAAGCTGGTGCGCGTGTCGGTGTTCTCGGGGCTCCAGACCGGTGCCGCGACCGCCGTCGTACCGGTGCGCACCTGGACCCGTTCCAGGTCGTCGCTGCCCAGCCGGTGGCCGAGCCGTCGCTCGACGATCCGCTGCAGGTACTCCTTGCTGAGGTCGCCGCGCAGACCGATCGGCTTGTTCTGGTCACCGTGCGTGGTGCTGTAGAAGGTCCAGGCCCGCCGGAGCTCGTTCTGCTCGGTGTGGCTCGGGGCGATGCTGTGGCGGATCGCGACGATGTCCATGGCCGTGAGGTCGATCCAGCCGGTGGTCCGCACGGTGACGTGGGGCCCGCGGACGTCGGCGCGGGCCCAGACGTGGACGTTCTGCTGGAGCGGGTTGGGCGCGAAGAGCTTCCAGTTCTGCTCGAACTCGGGGTAGACGTAGTCGCCGACCAGGTCGCCGTGCTGCTTGGAGAGCGTGTTCTGCGGGGCGACGTGCAGGAACACCATGAGGAGGTGCACGGCCACCCCGACCACCGCCGCGGCCAGCGCCAGCGCGACCGCGACCCGGGAGGCCCGCGACAGCGCGAATATCCCGGTCGCTCCCCCGGGCCCTTCGGGTGGCTCCATGGTGGCTCCCGCTCCTGTTCCGCGTGTTCCCGGCGTATTCGATGTCTCCGGCGCATCCGGTGCATCCAGTGCATCCGGCGCGTCCGGCGTACCGCTGGGTCCACTCAGCACGGAACGGTACTCATGCCACGCGTCGGCGGTACAGCCATCCCGGTCTTCGCCGGCCGATCGACGCCTCCCGCCGGCGCCTGGGGAGGGCTGCGCGCGCACCGCGACGGAGGCCGGGGGAACCTGCCGCGCGGTTTTCCACAGGCCCCGCCCGGCCTTGACACTCTCACGGGCACCCCCGACCATTGAACCGAACGATCGGTCGGTCGGGAGGGAAGGGGCCTCGCATGACGACAGCGGCCACGGCCGGGGAGAGCACGGAGACCGCGGAAACGGAATCCGGACTTCTCTCCGCCTTCGACGCGGCGGTCGCCGCCGAAGCGAGGATCGAGCCTCGCGACTGGATGCCGGACGCCTACCGGGCCACGCTGGTCCGGCAGATGGCACAGCACGCCCACTCCGAGATCATCGGCATGCAGCCGGAGGCCAACTGGATCACCCGCGCGCCCTCCCTGCGGCGCAAGGCCATCCTCATGGCCAAGGTCCAGGACGAGGCCGGCCACGGGCTCTACCTCTACAGCGCCACCGAGACCCTCGGCGTCAGCCGCGACGAGCTGCTGGACAAGCTCCACGCCGGCCGCCAGCGCTACTCCTCGATCTTCAACTACCCCACGCTGACCTGGGCCGACGTCGGCGCCATCGGCTGGCTCGTGGACGGCGCCGCGATCACCAACCAGGTGCCGCTGTGCCGCTGCTCCTACGGCCCGTACGCGCGCGCCATGATCCGCATCTGCAAGGAGGAGTCCTTCCACCAGCGCCAGGGGTACGAGCTGCTGCTCGCCCTCAGCAAGGGCACCGCCGAGCAGCACGCCATGGCGCAGGACGCCGTCGACCGCTGGTGGTGGCCCTCGCTGATGATGTTCGGCCCTCCGGACGGCGAGTCCGCCCACTCCGCCCAGTCCACGACCTGGAAGATCAAGCGGCACTCCAACGACGAGCTGCGCCAGCGCTTCGTGGACATCTGCGTCCCCCAGGCCGAGATCCTCGGCCTCACCCTCCCCGACCCCGACCTGCGGTGGAACGAGGAGCGCGGCGCCCATGACTACGGAGCCATCGACTGGACCGAGTTCCAGGAAGTCCTGCGCGGCAACGGTCCGTGCAACGAACAGCGCCTGACCCAGCGGCGCACCGCCCACGAAGAGGGCGCCTGGGTGCGTGAGGCGGCGACCGCCCACGCGGCCAAGCAGCGAGCGGCCGGTCGCACGGCCGGGCACGAAGGGGGAGAGCGATGACGACCAGCGCCCAGGAGTGGCCGCTGTGGGAGGTCTTCGTCCGCAGCCGACGCGGACTGAGCCACACCCACGCCGGCAGCCTGCACGCCCCGGACGCCGCCATGGCGCTGCGGCAGGCCCGGGACCTGTACACCCGGCGCAGCGAGGGCGTGTCCATCTGGGTGGTCCCGTCCACCGAGATCACCGCCTCGTCGCCCGACGAGAAGGACCCCTTCTTCGCCCCGTCCGCCGACAAGCCCTACCGGCACCCGACCTTCTACGAGATCCCCGAGGGGGTGCAGCACCTGTGAAGGCCGCGATCGCACTGGGGGACGACGCGCTGGTGCTCGCCCAGCGCCTGGGGGAGTGGGCGGGGCACGCCCCCGTCCTGGAGGAAGAGGTCGCCCTCGCCAACATCGCCCTCGACCTGCTGGGCCAGGCCCGCGTCCTGCTCTCCCTCGCCGGTGACGAGGACGAGCTCGCCTACCTGCGCGAGGAGCGGGAGTTCCGCAACCTCCAGCTCGTCGAGCAGCCCAACGGCGACTTCGCCCACACCATCGCCCGCCAGCTCTACTTCTCCGTCCACCAGGAGCTGATGTACGGCGAACTGGCCCGCGCCAAGGGCGGCCCCGAGGTGGCCGACCTGGCCGCGCTCGCCGGCAAGGCCGTCAAGGAGGTCGCCTACCACCGCGACCACGCCGTCCAGTGGACGCTGCGTCTCGGCGACGGCACCGACGAGAGCCACACGCGGATGCAGCGCGCCCTGGACACCCTGTGGCGCTACACCGGCGAGATGTTCCAGCCCGTCGAGGGCCTGCCGGTCTCCCTCCCGGAGCTGCGCGAACCCTGGCTCGCCGCCCTCTCCGACGTCCTCGGGCGGGCCACGCTGACCCTCCCCGAGGGCCCCAGCGTGACCCCCTGGTCCGCCGGGGCCGGCCGGCAGGGCATCCACACCGAGCCGTTCGGCCGGATGCTCGCGGAGATGCAGCATCTCCACCGCGCACACCCGGGGGCGACATGGTGACCACCGGCCTCAGCGCGCTGGAGGCGGAGCTGCGCGCCGCCGTCGGCGCAGTGCCCGACCCCGAGCTGCCCGTCCTCACCCTGGAGGACCTCGGCATCCTGCGGGACGTGCACCTCACCGGCCCCGTCAGCGTCGAGGTCGAGCTCACCCCCACCTACACCGCCTGTCCCGCCCTGGACACCATGGCCGCGGACGTGACGCAGGTGCTGCGCGAGCACGGCATGACCGAGGTGTCGGTCCGCACGGTGCTGTCACCGCCCTGGTCCACCGACGCGATCACCGACGAGGGCCGCCGCAAGCTCACCGAGTACGGCATCGCTCCCCCGCGGACGACCGCGCCCGGCGGCGGGCCGATACCCCTGGAGCTCGCGGTGCGCTGCCCGCACTGCGGCTCCCTCGACACCGTCCTGCTCAACCGCTTCTCCTCCACCTCGTGCAAGTCACTGCGCCGCTGCGAGAGCTGCCGCGAGCCGTTCGACCACTTCAAGGAGCTGTAGATGGCACCCGTCCCCGGGGCGCATGGCGCCTTCCACCCGCTGCGGGTGGCGGAGGTCGACCGGCTCACGGACGACGCAGTGGCCGTCACCCTCGAAGTGCCCGAGGAACTGGGCGAGATCTACCGCTTCGCCCCCGGCCAGCACATCGCGCTGCGCCTCAGGGCCGACGGCCGCGAGATCCGGCGGACGTACTCGCTGTGCGACCCGGCACCGCACGGAACCGCGCCGCGCACTCTGCGGGTGGGCGTGCGGCTCGTGGAGGAGGGCGAGTTCTCGACCTTCGCCCACAAGGAACTGGCGGTGGGCGACCTGCTGGAGGCGATGAGCCCGGCCGGGCGCTTCGTCCTCCATCCGCGCCCGGGGCACTTCGCGGCGGTCGTCGGCGGCAGCGGGATCACTCCCGTGCTGTCGATCGTCTCCACCCTGCTGGCCCGTCAGCGGGAGGCCCGGTTCTGCCTGATACGCAGCGACAGGACCGCCGCGTCCACGATGTTCCTCGAAGAGGTCGCCGACCTGAAGGACCGTTACCCGGACCGTTTCCAGCTGGTCACCGTGCTCTCCCGCGAGGAGCAGCAGGCGGGGCTGCCGTCCGGGCGGCTCGACGAGGAGCGGCTGACCGGTCTGCTGCCGGCGCTGCTGCCGGTCGGGCGGATCGACGGCTGGTTCCTGTGCGGCCCCTACGGGCTGGTGCAGGGTGCCGAGCGGGCGCTGCGCGGCCTGGGGGTGGCCCGCGGCCGCATCCACGAGGAGATCTTCCACGTGGACGCCGCACCGGTGGCCACCCCGGTCGCCGGAGTCCGCGAGGGCGCCACCGTGCGGGCGACCCTCGACGGGCGCGCCGGCAGCTGGCCCTCGCAGGGCGGTGAGTCGGTGCTGGAGACGGTGCTGCGCAACCGGGCCGACGCTCCGTACGCCTGCAAGGGCGGGGTGTGCGGGACCTGCCGGTCCCGGCTGGTCTCCGGAGAGGTGCGGATGGACCGCAACTTCGCGCTGGAGCCCGAGGAGATCGAGGCGGGATACGTGCTGGCCTGCCAGTCGCACCCGGTCACCTCCTCGGTGGAGGTGGACTTCGACGCCTGACCTCGCGGCCGGGCGGGCCCGGCCGCCGGCTCAGAGCACGTACGCCTGGTCGCCGCCGTCCGCCACCAGCGGGCGGCCCGCGGCCTCCCAGCCGAGCATGCCGCCGTCGACGTTCACCGCGTCGATCCCCTGCGCGAGCAGGTACTGCGCGACCTGCGCCGAACGGCCGCCGACGCGGCACACCACGTGCACGCGACGGTCCTCCGGCAGCTCCCCGAGGCGGGCCACGACCTCACCCATGGGGATGTGGACCGCGCGCTCGGCGTGGCCGGCGTTCCACTCGTCGTGCTCCCGGACGTCCAGCAGGTAGCCGTCGGCCGGCACCTGGGCGGGGTCCACCGCGGGCAGCTGGGCGTTGAACATGGAAAGGACTCCTTCGATAGGGCGTGCGGTCCGACCGTACCCCGGACGCTACGCGGGGCCCTTCTGGGACCTGACAAGCTCCGCGAGCCGCGCCTCACGGTTGGCGACCTGGTTGAGCAGGCTCTCGGCGATCTCGTTCAGCAGGCTGTCCGGATCGTCCGGGGAGAGCTTCATCATCTGCGCGATCGCGCTCTCCTCCAGCTCCGCCGCCGAGGCGGCGAGCTGCTCCTTGCGCTGCGCCAGCCACTCCAGCCGGGCGTAGAGGACCTCGCCCTCGCTGGGCTGCTGCTCCTCCGGCACCGGACCGGCCTCCCACTCGGCCGCCAGCTCGCGCAGTCGCTCCTCGTCGGCGTACGCGTACGCCTCGTTGACCCGGGCGATGAACTCACTGCGGCGTTCCTGCTCCGCCTCGTCCTGCGCCAGGTCCGGGTGCGCCTTGCGGGCCAGCTCGCGGTAGAGGCGCTGAGCCTCCTTGCCGGGCCGGACCCGGCGCGGCGGGCTGGGGTCCTCGCTGGGACGGACGCCGTCGGAACCGAGCAGCCCCCCGAACAGTTCCTCGACCCCCGGCATGGGCATCACCAGGGCCCGGGCCTCCCAGGCACGGCGGATGTCGTCCCGGTCGCCGCTCTTGGCCGCGACCGCCTCGGCGATCAGCGCGTCGAGCTCGTCGAGCCGGGCGTACATGGGTCCGAGTTTCTGGTGGTGCAGCCGGGAGAAGTTCTCGACCTCCACCCGGAAGGTCTCCACCGCGATCTCGAACTCGATCAGTGCGCGCTCGGCGGCCCGCACGGCCTGTGCCAGCCGGTCCTGCGGATCGGGGGAGGCGTCGGCGGTCGCTTCAGTGCCGGAGGTTTTCTTCACCGGTCCAGCCTACGAGGCCGAACGGGTGCCGGTCACAAGGTCCGTGAGCCTGCTCGCGCCCCGCCCGCCCCCTGAGCGCGCTCCTGTGCGCTCCGGCGCGCGCCCCGCGCACGCACGTTCGCCCCACCGCCCCGGCGGCGTCCCGTGGACTCCGTGCCCATCGGAGCGCTCCCAGGCCGCCGCATCCGCGCCCCCAACCGCCCCTGCACCGCTGCCTCAGACCGCCCCCGCACCGCCGCCCTCGCACCGCAGCCCTCGCACCGCCGCCTCAGATCCCCGTCTCCGCCGCGATCCGCCCCGCCCGTACCCCCGCCAGCAGCTCCGCGTGGTCGGCCTCCGTCCGGTCCGCGTACGCGACCGCGAACGACGCCACCGCCTCGTCCAGCTGCTCCCCCTTGCCGCAGTACGCGGCGATCAGCCGCGGGTCGGCGTTGTGCGCGTGCGCACGGGCCAGCAGCGCCCCGGTCATCCGGGCGTAGTCATCGATCAGCCCGGCCCGCAGCGAGGCGGGGTCGACGCTGCCCTTGCGGTTGCGGAACTGCCGCACCTGGTACGGCCGGCCCTCCACGTCGGCCCACCCCAGCAGGCTGTCGCTGACGACCTGCATGCGCTTCTGCCCCAGCACCACGCGCCGCCCCTCGTGCCCGGCCGCGGGCGCCCCGAAGCCGGCCCGCCCCAGGTGCGGCACGAGCGCCGACGGCCGCGCCTCCTTCACCTGGAGCACCAGCGGCTCACCGTGGTGGTCCAGGAGCAGCACCACGTACGAGCGGGTGCCCACGCTCCCCGTCCCGACCACGCGGAACGCCACGTCGTGCACCGCGTACCGGGACAGCAGCGGCCACCGGTCCTCGCCGACCGTGGCCAGATAGCCCTCGACGGACAGGGCGCCCGCGACGGCCACCGCCTCCGCGTCCGGCACCCGGCGCAGCACCGGCGGCGCGTCGACGAAGCGCCGTCCGCCGCCCCCGTCCGGCTCGGTCGCCCGGGCGGCGAACTTGGCGCTGGTGTTGCGCCGCGCCTTGTCGCCGACCCGGCGCAGCGTGCCGGCCAGGTCGCGGGCGTCGGCGTGGGTCACCAGCTCCTCGTCGGCGACGGCGTGCCAGCCCTCCATCACCGGCAGTTTCGCCAGCAGCCGCATGGTGCGCCGGTAGGCGCCGACCGCGTCGAAGGCCGCGCCGCGGCAGACGTCCTCGCCCGCGCCGGCCTCGCGTCCGGCGAGCACCAGCGAGACGGCGAGCCGTTTGACGTCCCATTCCCAGGGTCCGTGCACGGTCTCGTCGAAGTCGTTGATGTCCATCACCAGGCTGCCGCGGTGGTCGCCGTACAGGCCGAAGTTGGCGGCGTGGGCGTCGCCGCAGATCTGGGTGCCGATGCCGGTGACCGGGGTGCCGGCCAGGTCGCCGGCCATGCGCCCGGCCGAGCCGCGCAGGAACGCGAAGGGGCTCGCGGCCATCCGCCCCACCCGCAGCGGCACGAGCCCGGGGATGCGCCCCTCGCTGGAGGCGAGCACCGATTCCACGGCCCCCTGGCGGCCGTCCTCGGACGCGAGCTCGGCGTGCGACTCCCGCGGCACCCTCTGGCGCAGGGCCCGGCCCTCCTGCCGGGGCGCACCGTCGTGCGGCCACCGCGCGAACCCCGGGATGTGCGGAATTCTGTGCTCCACCTGCTGCACCTGCTCCACGCGCCTCTCCACCCCTTCGGGCCATGCCCGGTTGGTCACTCCTGGGGGCAATCTAGCCATTTACCTGACCGCGTCCGTTGTTTCATGCTTGCCTGAACACGAACGAACCGACCCTGATTGCCCCTTCAGCCTTCCGCGCCGAACCGCAGCCGAACCGCAGGTACCCGACGTTGGATGAGATGACCAGGCTCCCTGCCACCGCCACCACCACCGCGCTCGCGGCCACGGGCGTCTCCGCCCTGCTGCGCCTCGCCGTCGTGTGCGTCGACCCCGACGGGGACATCTCGTACTGGAACCGCGGTGCCGAAGAGCTCTTCGGACACCGCTGGGAGGGCGTTTTCGGCCGCCCGTCGGCCGGTCTGCTGCTGCATGCCCCGAGCGCGGCCGGACCGCCAGGACCGGCGGCACCGCCCGGCCGGTCCACGGCCACCGGGCAGGACGTGCTGGAGCTGCTGGACGACCTCACGGAGCCCGCGTGGGCGGGCAGCCTGCCCGCCACCGACCGTGACGGCGCCGTCAAGGACGCGATGTGGTGGTCGTACCGGATCATGGAGCCGGCCGGCCGCAGCCTCCTGCTGATCGCCGCCAACGCCCGGCCGCTGCGCGACACCGGGCCGCGTCTGGCGCTCGGCGACCGCCTCCTGCCGTACACCGCCGACACCTCGGCGGTGCGCGGGGGCGTGCGCGTCGCCGCCCGTCTCGCCCCGGTCCCCGATCCCGGGCACGCCGGGCTGCTGGCCGGCCGGCTCGGCTCGGTGCTGCCCCGGGTGAGCGCCGGCCGGCTGGAGCGGATCATGCAGCAGATCGTTCCGCTGGGGTACCCGGCGGTGGAGGTCGACGGCGCGCTGCCGCTGCCCGTCCTGCCCGAGGAGTACGAGGCGGGCGCGGTGCGGGCGGCGCCCGCCAATCCCGGCACCGGCCGTACGGCCCGGACGACCCGCCCGGCGTATCGCGAGCTGCTCCCCGGCCCGCGCGGCGACGGGACGCCGCCGTCGCTCGCTCCTGCGCCCGCGCCCGGGCACGTGCTGGACGAGCAGTTGGCGCTGCTCCGCGAGACGGGCGCCAAGGTCGGTTCCACCCTCGACCTGGAGACGACGGCGCGGGAGCTGTGCGCGGTGACGGTGCCGCGGTTCGCCGACTTCGCGGCGGTGCTCGTCGTGGACCAGTTGTTCTCCGACACGGAGCTGCCCAAGGACGACCGGGCCGGGGACACGATCGTCGCCCGCCGGGTGGCCGTCGCGCACACCGCGGCCACCCCCGGCGCGTGGGCCGCCGCCCTGCCGGAGGGCGAGCTGATCCCGTTGCCCACCGACAGCACCCCGCGGATCGGGGAACCCCTGGTCGTCCCGGTGATAGACCCCGCGATCGCCCAGGACATCGCCCTGGACCTGGGGGTGCCGGGGCTCGGGCCGCTGCTGCCGGAGCGCTCGATGATCGTGGTGCCGCTGACGGCGCGCGGCACGGTGCTGGGCCGCATGTGCTTCCTGCGGCATCCGGGCCGGCGCCCCTTCGACGCCAAGGACGCCGCGACGGCCTCCGAGGTGGCCGCGCGCGGCGCCGTCCACCTGGACAACGCGCGGCTGCACCGGATGGAGTCGCGGGCCGCGGCGACGCTGCAGCGCAGCATGATGCCGACCCGGCCGCCGCGGCTGCCCGGGGTGCGGATCGCCCACCGCTACATGCCCGGCGACCGCCAGGCCCAGGTGGGCGGCGACTGGTTCGACGCCATCCAGCTGCCGGGCGGCCGGGTCGCGCTGATCGTCGGCGACGTGATGGGGCACGGTCTGCTGTCGGCCGCCGTGATGGGCCAGTTCCGGACCTCGGTGATCACCATGGCCGCCCTCGACCTGCCGCCCGCCCAGCTGCTGCGCCACCTGGACAACCTCGCCCACCGTCTCGGCGCCGAGCACCTGGCGACCTGCGTGTACGCGGTCTACGACCCGATCCACCGCACCCTGACCCTCGCCAACGCCGGTCACATCCCGCCGGTGCTGTCCCGGCACGACGGCCGCAGCGAGCTGCTGCAGATCCCCAAGGGCGCCCCGATCGGTGTGGGCGGCGTGCCCTTCGAGACGGTGGAGATCCCCGTCCCGGACGGCAGCTGGCTGGTGCTGTGCACGGACGGCCTGGTGGAGGTGCGCGGGCAGGGCATAGACGCCGGCCTGGCGGCCCTCTGCGCCAATGTCATCGAGCCGCAGCAGACGCCGGAGGACGTCTGCGAGCAGATCCTCAGCCGCGTCCACTCCGACGACCGGCGCGACGACGTGGCACTGCTGGTCGCCAACTTCCAGGGCATCCCGTCGCAGGACGTCGCCGAGTGGCGGTTGTCGATGGACCCCTCCGACGTCCGCAGGGCGCGGGCGCTCACCCGTGCGCAGCTGGCGGAGTGGGGGCTGGAGGGGCTCGGCGAGCTGACGGAGCTGCTGGTCAGCGAGCTGGTGACCAACGCGCTGCGGGCCGCCTCGCACGAGGTGTCGTTGCGGTTGATGCGGGTCGGCAAACTGCTGGTCGAGGTGAGCGACGACGACCACAACCTGCCGCAGCTGCGGCGCGCGGACGCCGACGACGAAGAGGGCCGTGGGCTCGCCCTGGTGAGCAACCTCTCACGGCGCTGGGGCACCAGCCGCCAGGCCGTCGGCAAGGTCGTCTGGTTCGAGTTGCCGCTGCCCTCCTGAGCGTGGCGCCGGCGGGAACCGGGGCGGCGGTGGTCAGCAGGCGTCGGATCCGATCCCGCCGCAGGGGTTCTCGCCGGGCAGGTGGTTCTCAGCCCAGCGGCCGAGTTCGCCCAGGGCAGGGCCGAGCGCCTCGCCCGCCCCGGTCAGCCGGTAGCTGACCCGCAGCGGAGGCCCGGAATCCACCTCGCGGACCACCAGCCCGGCCTCGGCCAGCTCCGTGAGCCGGTCGGAGAGCATGCGCTCGCTGATGCCGGGGATGGCCCGGCGCAGTTCGGCGAAGTAGGCCGGCCGCTGTGTGAGGACCGCCACGACGAGGCCCGTCCAGCGCTTGCCGAGGAGCCCGAAGACGCGCGTCAGCCCGCCGTCGACGCGCGCGCACTGCTCCGGCGGATGGTCCGCCTGCTCGATCTCCTGTGCCATGCCCCCACGATACCGCCCTTGTCACTAGCGGCTGCAGAAAAGTAAGCTCCTGTGATAGCAATAGCTCCGCATGAAGTCATAGCTGCGAATCTTTCGTTCTATGCAAAGTAAAAGGAAGCGAGCACCCCCATGCCCACGCTGCTGCACATCGACTCGTCCATCTGGCCCGCCGAGAGCTCCACCTCCCGCGACGTCGCCGCCACCTTCCGCAAGGAGTGGGAGGCCCAGCACCCGGGCGGCGAGGTGATCTACCGGGACCTTTCCGCCGAACCCGTGCCGCACCTCGACGCCGCCGCCTACACCGCGGGGGCCGAGCACCCGGTCCGGGGCGAGCTCGTCGACGAGCTGGAGCGCGCCGACGCCGTGCTGATCAGCGCGCCGATGTACAACTACACAATCCCGTCGACGCTGAAGGCCTGGCTGGACCAGGTGATCATCCTGGGCCGCACCGCGGGCGAGCACCCCTCCGCGGCCGACACCCCGGTGGTCGTCGTCGCCAGCCGCGGCGGCGGCTACGGCCCGGGCACCCCGCGCGCCGACTTCGAGTTCGTCACCACCTACATGGAGAAGGTGCTCTCGGCCGGCCTCGGGATCAAGGACCTGTCCTTCATCGTCCCGGAGCTGACCCTGGCCCGCGTCGTACCCGCGATGGCCGACCTGATCGACCTCTCCGACGCCTCCAGGGCCGGCGCCCACGAGCAGGCCGGCGCCAAGGCCAAGGAACTCGCCGCCCGCATCGCCGCCTGACCGCCGGGCGCCGCCCGGCCGCGGCGCCCGGACCGGCCGCGGCACCCCCGAGCCGCGGCACCCCCGACACGGCGAAGGGCCGCGCGGCAGATGCCACGCGGCCCTTCGTCCGTACGTGCGCCCGTGAAGGCGCGCGGCGTCAGAGGTTGACGCCGAAGTCCTGCGCGATGCCGCGCAGGCCGGAGGCGTACCCCTGGCCGACGGCGCGGAACTTCCACTCCGCACCGTTGCGGTACAGCTCGCCGAAGACCATCGCCGTCTCGGTGGAGGCGTCCTCCGAGAGGTCGTAGCGAGCGAGCTCGTTGTTGTCGGCCTGGTTCACCACGCGGATGAACGCGTTGCGGACCTGCCCGAAGGACTGCTGGCGGCTCTCGGCGTCGTAGATCGACACCGGGAAGACGATCTTCTCGACCTCGGCGGGGACGGTCGACAGGTTCACCTTGACCTGCTCGTCGTCGCCCTCGCCCTCACCCGTGAGGTTGTCGCCGGTGTGCTCCACCGAGCCCTCGGGGCTCTTGAGGTTGTTGAAGAAGATGAAGTGCTTGTCCGAGACGACCTTGCTGTCGGCGTTGACCAGCAGCGCGCTCGCGTCGAGGTCGAAGTCGGTGCCGGTGGTCGTGCGCACGTCCCAGCCGAGACCGACGGTGACTGCGGTCAGTCCCGGCGCCTCCTTGGTCAGCGAGACATTGCCGCCCTTGGAAAGGCTGACACCCATGGGATCTCCCTGCTCAATCCGGCGCGGGCCGCGCCCCTTGACGATTCCTTTGCCCATCGCCTACAACGGGCCGCCCCGCGCGCGGGTTCCCGGTGCCACGCCGCTTCACCTGAGTGCCGCAGCAGGGCTCGTCACAGCGACCGTACGCTCTCCAGCTCCGCCGCGAACAGCACCGCGGGATCGAAACCCATGCCCGTGAAGTGGCCCGCGAGTTCGAGGGAGAGCACCCCGTGCAGCCGCGTCCACACCGCCAGCGCGCGGCGCAGGCCCGCGGCCGGGGCGGGGTGGTCGCCGGCCCAGTCGCGGTGGGCGGCCAGGTGCTCCGCCAGGGCGGAGGCCGCGGGGACGGGGGAGCCCGGGGGTGGTCCGGCGGGCGGTTCGGCGCAGGCGTCGAGCAGCGTCGCCATGATCTCCCGCGCGATCCCGGTGATGTCGTCGGGCGCCTGGTAGCCGGGCACGGGTGTGCCGTACACGAGGAAGTAGCGCTGCGGGTCCTCCAGGGCCCAGCGGCGCAGGGCGTGCGCCGGGCCGGACAGCCCGGGCTCCGCCCGGGCGGCGGCCGTGAAGGCGTCGGCGAGACTGCGGTAGGCGTCCCGGATCAGCTCGGTGATCAGGTCGTCGCGGCCGGCGAAGTAGCGGTAGAGGGCGGGACCGCTCATGCCCATCTGCTTGGCGATCGCGTTGAGCGAGAGCGCCGAGGCCCCCGCCGCGGCGATCTGCTTCCAGGCGCGTTCCTTGATCTCCGCGCGGACCTGGCTGCGGTACCGCTCCCGCGGGGTCGTCGTTCCCGGGTCCGCCATGATCCGCCGCCTTCCGTATCACCCGCCGGGCGCCGCTCAGGCGGCGTCCGTGCGCAGGGCGTCCAGGGCCAGCGTCAGGTCCACCAGGTCCCGGGGGTGGGTGAGCCGCCGGCCCGTGAGCAGTTCCAGGCGGCGCAGCCGGTTGAGGACGGTGTTGCGGTGGCAGTCCATGCGCTCCGCCGCGGCGCGCGGCGATCCGTCGCAGTCCATCCAGGCCGCGAACGTGCCCAGCAGACAGTCCCGTTCCTCCTCCGGCAGGTCCCGCAGCGGCCCGAGCACCCGGCCGGCCAGCTCCCCGGCGAACGGCCGGTCCGAGGCGACCAGGGCGTCCGGGATGCGCTCCTCCCAGAGCGCCACCTCTCCCTCGGCCGCGCAGGCGGGCAGCGCCAGTTCGGCCAGCGTCCGGGACCGGTGCAGCTCCGACAGGCCCGTCACCACCGGCCCGACCCCGGCCCGCAGCCCCGGCACCGTCCGCAGGTACGACGTGAACGCCTCCGGCGGACGGTCCCCCAGCAGCACGACGAGGAACTCGCCCGACTCGTCCCGCGGCACCCGCAGCAGCCGGCCGCCGGTGCCGGCCGCGGTCGCGGGAACCGCCGCGCGGACGGCGGTCCCGGTCGTGGTCGCGGCGACCGCGAAGCGGCCGTCCGCGGGAACGCCGAGGGCCTGGGCCGCGGCCCGCACGGCCATGGCGTCCGAGCGGCCGTCCAGGAGCGCCACCAGCGCCGTCGCGGCGGGCGGCCCGCCGGCGACCGTGTCGTCGTCCGGCGTCTCGCGGTAGGCCTCGGCCAGGATCGCGGCGTTGCGTTCCCGGAACCCCCACATCCGCGGGGCGACGCGGACCATGAGGGTCAACCGGCCGGGGTCGTGGGCGGCGACGGTGTCCACGAGTTCCTGCCACAGGACCGCGCCGCCCACGGACAGGACGTGCTGCAGCAGTTCCGGCGGCATCCCGAGGGCGGCCTGCCGACGGCCCACCATGCCCATGTGCAGGGCGGCGGCGACGTCGCAGCCCGGGTCCACGAGCCGGTCCAGGTGCATCCTGATGATCGTCGCGAAGCCCTCGGGCGAGCAGTCGGGGTTGCCGGCGTGCTCCATGAACCCGGGGACCTCGGTGCGCAGCCGCTCCGTGACCCGGGCCGCCAGCTCGTCCACCCGCCCCCGCATCCGCAGCGCCGCCGCCCGCAGCAGCGCGCTGGCGGCGGCCTCGTCCCGGGCGCCGGCCGCGTCCTCGGTGCGGACGCTCACCGGGCCTGCCCCCCGGAGACCGGGGCGATGCGCTCGGCGTCCAGGGCGAGCGCCAGGTGGACGACGTCGTGCGGCCGGGACGGCGAGCGGCCGGTGAGCTGCTCCAGCCGGTGCAACCGCCGCCGCAAAGTGTTGGCGTGGCAGAACAGGGCGGCCGCGGCCCGCTCCACGGAGCCGCCGGAGTCCAGCCAGGTCTCCAGGGTCTCCAGCAGGAGGGTCCGCTCGCCGGGGTCGACCGCCCGCAGCCCGCCCAGCACGCCGGAGGCGACCTCGGCGGCCACCTCCGGACGGCGGGCGAGCAGGGCGGCCGGCCACCGCCGGTCGAGGAGCGCCACCTCCCCGTCACGGGTGCAGGTGCGCAGGGCCAGTTCGGCGAGGTCCCGGGCGTGCCCGGCGTCGGCGAGCCGCGCCACCTGGGGGCTCAGGCCGGCCCGCGCCCCGTCCGGCACGCCGAGCGACCTCGCGAAGTCGCCGATCGGCAGGTCGCCCAGTTCGGCCAGGAGCACCTCGCCGCCCAGCGGGAAGGTGCGGCGCACCCGGACCCCGGCGGGGGTGCCGCTGCGCGCCGGTCCCGGCCGCGGACGGCGCGAGGTGTTGCGCACGACGGCGACCGCGAAGCGGCCGGTCTCCGGGAGGTCCAGCGCCCGCGCGGTCTCCGCGACGTCCTGCGGGCCCACCCGGCCGGCCAGCAGCGCCTCCAGTGCCCGGCGCCCGCGCTGGCGGTGGTGGGTCGCCTCGGCGCGGGCCCGCCCGTAGGCGTCCGCCATCAGCCGGCTGTCCCGTTCGAACAGGTCCCAGACCTCCGCCGCGGCGCGGGCCATCAGCTTCGTGCCGTCCGGCCCGCGGTCCTCACCGGCGCGCACCAGGGACAGCCACAGTTCGTCGCCGCCGGTCCGGTAGGCGCCGATCATCGACCGCAGCGGGAAGTCCTGCCAGGCCCTGCGCTCGCCCACCCACGACTGGTACTCGGCGGACACCGTGGAGCGCCCCGGGTCGGCGAGCGAGTCCAGCACCGCAGCGACGGCGCCGCCCGCCTCCTCGCGGAAGCCGGGCGGTACGAGCCCCGGCTCCCGGTAGGCCGGGTGCCGCTCGCGTATCCGGTCCACGATCCGGTCCGCCAGCGGCACGACCCGCTTGCGGACCTCGCGCGCGGCGGCCCGCAACAGGTCGGCGTGCTCGTACCCGTCCGCGGCGGCGATGGGGCGCGTCGGCGCTGGGGCGGTCATCCGGTCCTCCTCCCGGTGCCCGGAGAGCGGCAGTCCGGGGACGTCACGCGTTTCTACCCGCCGCGCGACCCGCCCCGGAAGGCAGCCGACGCAACCCTTACCCATTCCGACGGGGATCTCCGCAGGTCACCAGGGATCTCCGCAGGTCTGCGAACACGCTGTCGACCCCGGGCGGCCCGGCCGGCCGCCGCGCCCGGCCCGCCGGTGCCCGGCCGCCGAGGTGGCGCTGCACAGTCCGGCACCCCCGCGGTTGGGAACCGCCACCAGAAACGGTGCCGCCCCTCGCCCGGCCGCCCGGGATCTCTTCCCATGGAGGCTCCGGTCGAGCGGCTCGTCCCGAGCTCTCCCGGCGGCGTCGGCGCCGACGCCCGTCCCCCTCAAGGAGCACCCCCCGTGACCCGGAAACCCCTCGGTTCCGCCGTTGCCCTCGTGGCAGCACTCGTCACCCTGCTGGCCGGCTGCGGCAGCCTGGCGGCCGCCTCGAAACCCGACGACGGTCCGGTCGACAGGACCGGGATGACCATCGGTCCCGGTATCACCCCGAACTCCATCCAGCTCGGCGTCCTCACCGACCTGTCCGGCCCGTACGCCCCGCTGGGCCGCTCGGTGCTGCAGGCCGAGCGGCTGTACGTGGACCAGGTGAACGCCTCGGGCGGCGTGTGCGGCCGCAAGCTCAAGCTGCTTGTCCGCGACCACGGGTACAGCGTGGACAAGGCCGTCGTGCAGTACATGGACATGGAGCCGTCGATCGCGGCCATGCCCGGACTGCTCGGCTCGTCGATCATCAACGCCCTGATGTCCAGCATCGGGACCGACGAGGTCATGACGATGGCGCTGGGCTACTCCTCGACGCTCCTGGGCCAGCCCACCCTGCAGACCATCAGCGCCACCTACGACATCGACATGATCAACGGCCTGGACTGGGCGGCGGCCACGTACGGCCTGAAGCGCGGGGACAAGGTCGGCTACATCTACCTGAAGGGCGACTACGGGCACAACGCCCTGCGCGGGGCGAAGTTCGTCGCCCACGAGAAGCGGCTGAAGCTCGTTTCCCACGAGATCTCCGAGGACCAGGACGACGTGAGCGCACAGGTGCACGACCTGGCCGCCGCGGGCGTCAAGGCCGTCCTGATCACCGCGAGTCCCGAGCAGACCGCCTCGGCCGTCGGGAACGCCGCCGCGCAGGGCCTGCTGGTCCCGTTCCTGTCCAGCGCCGCCGGCTTCCACCCGCAGATGCTCAAGAGCCCCGCGGCCCCGGCGGTGCTCAGCATGCTGCACCTGGTCGCCCCCACGCCCGCCCTGACCGACAAAGCCCCGCAGATCGAGAAGCTGGTCGAGGAGTACCAGAAGCACTACCCCGGCCAGCCGCTGGACCAGGGCGTGGAGAACGGCCACAACACCATGGCGGTCGCCGTCCAGGACCTGAAGGAGGCCTGCGCCGACAAGGACCTCAGCCGGGAGGGCATCATCGCCGCGCACCGCAAGCTGACCGGGTTCGACCCCGGCATGGGCCCGGCGCTGGACTTCTCCGACCCGTGGCGGCCGAGCGCGACCCAGAGCTACATCCTGAAGCCGCAGAAGGACGTCCCCGGCGGCCTCGTCGACGTGAAGGGCCCCTTCAAGGTGGCCGCGGTGGAGAAGTACCTCTCCATGATCTGACTCCCGGCCGCCCGGCGGCACCGGTTCAGCCCGGTCCCGCGCGGCCCCCGCCGGCCGCCGGTGGCGATCCACCGCGTGGTGACCGGAGCGGGGCGCCGGTCCCCCGTCCGCTACCCGGTACGTCACTGCCGGGTGCCGCGCCGGGGGACCCGGCGGACCCGGCGGACCCGGCGGACTCGGCGGACCCGGCGGACCCGGCGGGTGAGAGTGCGGCGAGCAGCCGGAGTTTCTCGTCGCTGTCGCTGCCCTTGTCGGGGTAGTAGACGACGAGGATGACGTCGTCGATGGCGAGTTTGTCGCGGTGGAGGCGGAGTTCACCGACGACGGGGTGGTTCACCGTGGTCGTCCCTCCGTCCAGACCGCGGACGTCGTGCCGGGCCCACAGGGTGCGGAACCGCTGACTGGACAGGGCGAGCTCCCCGACGAGTTCGACGAACCGGGGGTCGTCGGTGTCGTCCCCGATGGTGGTGCGCAGGGCGGCCACGAAATCGGCGGTGGATCTCGTCCAGTCCTGCTGGAAGGCCTGCTCCTCGGGGTCCAGGAGCAGGGAACGCAGCCGGTTCTCGCCGGGCCGCAGGCGGGGGGAGAGCGCGACCGCCATGGGGTTGGAGGCCAGGACGTCGAACGCGCGCCCTTCGACGAACGCGGGGATCTGCAGGTGCGCCAGCAGCTCGTACACCCTCTGCGGCACCTGCTCGGGCCTGCGGCGGCGCGGTGCCCTCGGGCGGGCCGCCGAGAGGCCGAGCAGATACGTCCGCTCGATGTCGTCGAGCTGCAGGACGCGTGCGAGTGCTTCGAGCACCTGCGGCGAGGGGTTCTTGTCCCGGCCGCGCTCCAGGCGCAGGTAGTAGTCGGGACTTATCCCGGCGAGCAGGGCGACCTCCTCGCGGCGCAGGCCCGGCACACGCCGGTTGCCGCCGGGCGGCAGTCCCGCCTGCGCCGGGGAGACCAGCTCACGCCGGGCGCGCAGGTAGCCGCCCAGCCGGTTGCCGGAGTCCTCGTCCCTCATACCGCCACCGTAATGCGGTCCGCGGGCCGCAGAGGGGGCCCTGGCAGGACCAGGGAGGACGGGGGTCCTGCCGCGTCCGGCGGACGCCGCCGAGACTTCGGTACGACCGACCGCGCCGCGGCTTCGAACGCCATCGGCGCCCTGATCCGAAGGAAGACACCATGGATCTCTCCAACCGCACCGTCCTCGTCGTCGGCGGCACCTCGGGAATCGGGCGGGAGCTGGCCCGCCGGTTCGCCGCCGCGGGCAGCACCGTGGCGATCGCCGGCCGCAGCCCGCAGGCGCTCTCCGAACTCGCCGGAGAAGGCTTCGGCACGTTCGGTGCCGACGTCACCGACACTTCCTCCGTCGCGTCCCTGCGTGACGCGGTACTCGCCCGCCACCCCGGGCTGGACACCGTGGTGACGATGTCGGGCGTCATGCTCCTGGAGGACCTGCGCGACCCCGCGCACTTCGAGGCGACGAGGACGACGATCGAGACCAACCTGCTCGGCACCGTGAGGGTCGTCGACGCCTTCACCCCGCACCTGCTCCAGCGGGGCGCCGGCACCTTCGTCACGGTCACTTCCGGCATCGCCTTCCTGCCGTTCCCGCCCATGCCGGGCTACGCCGCCTCGAAGGCCGCGGTGCACGCCTACTCCGAGGCGCTGCGCGCGCAGCTGGACGGCACAGGTGTCGACGTCGTGGAGCTCGTTCCCCCGGCCGTCGCCACAGCGGGCCAGGAAAAGGCGAACCCGCACGCGCTGCCGCTCGACGCATTCGCCACCGAGGTCATGGAGCTGCTCTCGGAGGACCCCACCCCCCGCGAAATCCTCGTGAAGGGCGTCCTCATGCACCGCTGGTCCGAGCGCGACGGCACCTACGACGACCTGGTCGCACAGCGCTCCAAGGCCCTGGCGATGCTCCCCGGCCGCCAGGGCTGACACGCTTCCAGCGGCCCGAGCAGCGGCGGACCGTCCCAGCCGCGGCCGGCGCCGTTCCCGCCAGGGGTGGCGTCGAGCCGGGCACCGCGTCAGGGGCGACCCGGGACGTGGTCACTCACGCAAGGCGCGGGAAACCCTTCGGGCCGCCGCGCGAACGGCGGGAGCGAGCGTCTGAGGGGACTGGCTGCCCGCTCTGAAGGCGATCGACAGGGCCGCCACCACCGAGCCGCCCGCGCCGTGGATCGGCGCTCCGACGCAGTGGACGTCCGGCCCCACCATCCTGTCGCTGCTGGCGTACCCCTCCCTGCGGACGTCGGCCAGCAGGGAGCGGAGCCGGGCGGGGGAGGTGATCGTGTAACTGGTGTAGCGACGCGGTGGGGTGCTCAGATACTCCTCTTGGACCTTGTCGGGCGCGTGGGCGAGCAGGACGAGTCCCGCTCCCGTGGCGAACGCACCGAAGCGGCCTCCCACCCGGCTGTCGGCCTGCGGGGCGCCCGGCGCGCTGAGACGCTCCAGGACGACGACGTCCAGGTGGTCCCGCACGGAGAGATGGATGTGCTGTTCCTTCGTGACGTCGTACAGGTCCTGCAGGATCGGCAGGGCCGCATCGCGCAACGGGAAACCGCGAGGCGCGAGGGTGGCCACCTCCCACAGCCGCAGACCCACCCGGTAGCGCCGGTCGGGCCCACGTTCCAGGGCTCCCCACGCGACGAGTTCGGCGGCACGGCGATGAACCGTCGGCAGCGACAGGCCCGTTCGCCGGGACAACTCGGTGAGGGTGAGCGCGCGGTTTTCGTGGGAGAAGGCCCCGAGCAACGCAAGGACCTTGTCGGTCACCGACATGCCGTGCTCATCGGACATGTCCGTGCTTCCTTCCTTCATGGGCGGGTCCCTCTTCGCACCGTTCGCCGGGCACGCCTGCCGCGGCCCCTCCCCGCACGACGACCTGGGCCGTCGTGCGGGGTCGGCCGGGCCGCCGGGCGAGGCCGGGGCAGCCCGCCTGGGGTCAGTGGACGGTTCCGGCGGCCTTCTTGATGAGGTCGGTGACGATGCCGGGGTCGGTCACCTGCGCGGCGTGCGGGGTGTCGGCCTCGACGGTGTGGGAGTGGGCGCGGTTCGCCATGAAGCGCTCGGTGGCGGGCGGGATCACGTGGTCGTCCTTGGAGACGAGGTACCAGGACTCGATGGTCTTCCAGGCGGGGTCGCCGGAGCCTTCACCGAGCGCCTCGGGGGCGGCGGGGCTCTGGGTGGCGGCGAGTTCGGCGGCGGTCTTGCCGCTGACGCGGTTGCTGAGGAAGAGGTTGCGGTACTGGTCAGGCTTGGCGTAGAGGTCGACGCCGGTGCTGCCGTCAGCCTTGGTGAAGGGGACGGGGAACAGGGCGGTGGGGATCTGAACGTTGGGGTCGTTGCTGATCTGGGAGCCCGGGAACTTCCTGGTCAGGCCGTCGACGGTCTCGTCCTTGTCCGGTGCGAAGGCGGAGATGTAGACGAGCGCCTTGACGTTCTTGTTTCCGGTGGCGGCGTTGGTGATGACCGTGCCGCCGTAGGACTGGCCGACCAGGACGACGGGGCCCTGGATGGTCTTGAGGTAGGAGGCCAGGTAGGAGGAGTCGGCGGACACGCCGCGCAGACCGGTGGGCGGCGCGACGACCGGGTAGCCGTCGGCCTGCAGGCGGTTGATGACGCCCTTCCAGCTCGCGGCGTCGGACCAGGCGCCGTTGACCAGGACGACGGTCGGCTTGGGGGCGGCAGGGGTGTGGTGGGCGGGCGCGGCCGACGCGAACGCGGTCACGCCGCCGGCGAGGGCAACACCGGTCGCGCCGAGAACGGCTGTACGGAACGTACGACGGCGAAGCATGGAGGTCTCCTGAGGTGATGGTGTTGTTGCGGCGGGCACATACGCCCGCGCGGGCGGGGCACGCGACGATCGCGTCCCCGGGAGGCCGGCGGATCAGGGCCGGCGGTCAGCGGGTCCCGCGGTCGGGTCCCACGCGGGTGAGCGAGTGGCCCGCGGCCCAGTCGAGCGCGAAGTCGGCCACTTCCTGCCACCCGTCCTGGCCGATGATGAAGTGCGAGCGGCCGGGGAACTCCCGGTAGTCCGTGACGGCCGAGGACTTGCGGTAGAGCTTCCAGTTCGCCTTGTTGACCTTGGGCGGGACGATGTGGTCGGCCTGGCCCGCGATGAACAGGAGCGGGGACCGGCGGTCGTTCCGGAAGTCGACCCGGGTGGCGGCCCGCGGATTGAAGTTGGCGAACGCCCCCTGGAAGAGCACGCGGGCCGGTCCCGGGACCTGGTAGCGCTCCCAGCGGGCCGCCGATTCGTCCTCGCTCAGCGTGTTGGTGATGGCGTAGTGGAACTGGCGTGCCGTCAGGGAGACCGCCTTGTTCTTGTTGGCGGGGTTCTTCAGGACCGGCCAGGCCGACTTGAGGGTGGACAGCGGAAGGGGCAGCACGCCCTTGACCGCTGCGGAGTCGATGACGACCCCGGCACTGCCCAGGCCCCGGTCGAGCAGGATCTGCACGACGGTGCCGCCGAAGGAGTGGCCCATGAGGATGGGCGGACGAGGCAGGTCACGGATGACCTTCTCGTAGTGGTCGACCACCTCGAGCAGGCCGGTTCCCGCGATTCCCGAGGGGTCGCGCCGCAGCTCCTCCACCTCGCGGTCGAGCCCGGGCCAGGCGGGAGCCATGACGTTGTACCCCCGCGCCTCGTAGTGCTGCTTCCACCCCTCCCAGCTGCGCGGGTTCACCCACAGGCCGTGGATGAGCACGATCGTGCCTGCCTCGACGGCATGGGGCTCACTCATACGGACCTCCGAAATGGATAGAACGTTCTATTCACTTAAGCTAGTCGAACCGATGCCCGCAGGCAAGCGGTGCCGCGAAGGCACGGGGGCGAACCCGGACCGCGCCGGGCCGGCAGCATGCGCCGGCTTCCCGCGGCGCCCCCAGACTGTCGCCGCAGGCCCCGCACCCACATCCGTCGAACGCCTGGGGGAAAACGGGTCACCGAGCCGTGCCGGGCAGTCGTTTCGACAGCGCACCAGGTGTCCGCCCGGTCGCCGGGCGGCAGCGCCGGGCGCACGGACCGCGCACGGCCCGGATTCCTCAGGCGAAAGGTCCAGGGCTCGCGTACCGGGGCCCGGGCGACCGGATCCGGCCGCCGCCCGGCGACCGGGGCCGGCCATGAGCCCCAGTCGTCGGCACTGTCGGATGACTTATGCGGGCCGGTCCCACCGGTACCGATACTGAGCGGGTGCCCGTGCGGTCACCCGCCGGTGCCGGCCCTGTCGTGGCCCGTCGTCGGCCAGGACTCCGGCCGCCTCACCGCTCCCACCATGCGCCGAGGAGCATGATGCCGAAGATCATCCTTGTCACCGGGGCGTCCAGCGGCCTCGGGGCAGCGACTGCCCAGGCCCTGGCCGAAGCCGGTCACATCGCCTACGCCGGAACGGGCGCGGCCTCAGGCCGTCCACCGGTCGCCTTCGCACCGGACGGGGACCCGGGCCTCCAGGTCGCTCGGCCGCGTCCGATCGCCCTCGACGTCGCCGATCAGCGCTCGGTCAACGCCGCGGTGACCGCCATCACGGCGGAAGCCGGGCGGATCGACTGCGTGGTCCACACCATGGGACCCGTGCCCAGGGGGCCCGTCGAGTCCTTCACTCCCTACCAGTTGGCGCAGATCTACGACGCGAACGTGCTGTCCACCCAGCGGGTCAACCGTGCTGTGCTGCCGCAGATGCGCGAACGCCGGGACGGTCTGCTGGTCTGGGTGGTGTCCCGCGGCGACCTCGCGGACGAGGCCCCCTTCCTCGCCCTGCACTCGGAAAGTGTGGCGGTGATCGACCATCTCGCGGCGAGCTACGCGAAAGAGCTGGCCGGCTTCGGCGTGGAGGCCACCGTCGTCGTGGCCGGCCTGAGCGTGCCCGAAACCGGCCGGCGACTACGGCTGGTCCTTCCCGACGACCTCGGTACGGCGCAGGCGTACGAGGGCCGTTATCCCGGTCTGGTCGATCGGGTCGACGCGCACCTGGCCGGTCAGGCCGTCACCGCGGCGCGTCTCGCCGGCGCGGCACAGGCCGTCGCGGGCCTGGTGGAGAGCCCGAAGGGCGCTCGCCCGCCGCGGGTCACCGCCGGTGCGCCCGGTGACCGGCTGCCGGGGACCGGGGACGACGGTTAGGCGCACGCGGAAGGGTGCGGCCGGGGCCTGGACGCGGGTCTCACTCCTCCAAGGCCCCGAGCGCGTCGCGGAGCGCCGCCCGGGACGAAATGCCCAGCTTGGGAAAGATCTGGTAGAGGTGCGCTCCGACCGTCCGGTGCGAGAGATAGAGCCGTTCGGCGATCTGCTTGTTGCTCAGCCCCGATGCCGCCAGGTCCGCGATCTCCCGCTCCTGCGGCGTGAGCACCTTCCCACCCGCCTCGGTCCGCGGCGCGACCCAACCGGCGGCCCGCAGCTGCTTGGCCGCACGATCCGTCCAGGGACCGGCTCGGAGCTCGGCGAAGGCTTCGTGGGCCAGCATCAGCTGTCCTCTGGCCTCGGCGTTCGCCCTGGCGCGTCGGAGCCGTTCGCCGTGGGCCAGCCGTACCCGGGCCAGGTCGAACGGCCATTGCTCGACTTCCGGCAGGGCCAACGCCTCGCCGAACAGACGCACCGACTCCTCGTCGTCCGTGGCGCACAGAGCGGCCGAGGCGCCGGCGAGGAGTGCGAGCCGCGTGGAGAGCGCGGCGATGCCGTTGTCCCGGATGGCGCGCACATGAGCGGCCGCTTCCTCCGGGCGGTCGGTGCGGACCGCGGCCTCGACGAGATCCATCATCACCCACAGGGCGTGCGGCACATGGGAGGCGAAGGTGCCCGCGGGGCTGATCGCCGTCGCGTGCCGATAGGCGCCGGTGAAGTCGCCGCGTCCGAGATCGGCCACGGTGCGTATGTGCCGGGCGTAGTGCAGTGCCGTCCCGACGCCCCGCGGTGCGGCCCATTGGGCGATCCGGCCGGTGAGCAGCCCGGCCGTCGCGTCCTCCCCGCGAGGGGCGGCGACGACGGCCCGGCAGTACCAGAAGTACCAGGTGAAGAACCGGTATCCGGACTCCTCGCAGAGCTGGGCTCCTTCCTCGGCCAGTTCGACGCACTCGTCCCACCTGCCGGTCAGGTAGTCGTTCAGGCACAGGTGCATCAAGGCGCCGATGTGGCGGCGCACCGGCCCGCCGTCCCGTCCCTGGCGGACGACCTTCCAGGAGGGCTCGCGGAGGGCCGGCAGCCGATCGAGGTAGAGCGCCGCGGTGCCGACCCTGACGATGCGGCCGGGGTCGGTCTCCTCGGGGAGTCCGCCGAGGATGTCCTCCATGTGTTCCAGCGCGGCCGCTCCCGAACGCGCAGGGTCGGAGAAGGTCCTGCCGGCCGCCGACAGCAGTGCGGGCGGCTCCGGCCGCATTCGGGAGAGCGCGGTGTAGAAGGGGTCCCACAACTCCGCACGGCCGCTGAAGAAACACAGGAGCAGCAGCAGGTGCACGGCGTCGACGACGGCGTTGTCCTCGGCGTCGTACTGGTGGGTGCCGGACTCGATGGCGCCCACCAGCAGGCGGTGAGCCGTGTCGATGTCCCCGTCGCCGTTGATGACCAGATAGACGGCGGCAGCGGCGGAGCGCAGGGACCCGGCCAGGTCCGGGTCGGCGCGGCGGGCGTCCTCGAGCAGCTCCGAGACGCCGCGCAGCTCCCCCGTCGCGTCGGCGCCGATGTAGGCGGCCTCCGCCAGGCGGCGAGCCCGGTCCGATCCGTGGGGACTCAAGTCGGCCGCCCGTATCAGTGCCGCGACCGCCCCCAGGGCGTCGCCGCGCGCCGTGATGCGGTGGGCAGCCTGCTCCAGCAGGGTGGCGACCTGCTCATCCGGCTCGACGGACGCTTCTCCGAGATGCCATGCGCGGCGCTCGGGCTGATGCGCCAGAGCCTGGGCCAGAGCCCGGTGCGCCGCGCGGCGCTCGGCGCTGGAGCAGGCGTCGACGACGGCCGAGCGGATCAGGGGGTGGCGGAAGACGAGCCGCCGGGTGCCCTCGTCGACGGTGACCAGCTGGTCCTGCTCGGCCGGGGCGAGATCTTCGAGGTCGGCGCCGCAGCCGGCCTGCCGCGCCGCCGCGTGCAGGACCCCGAGATCGCCGGTCCCGTCCATCGTGGCGAGCAGCAGCAGACGGCGGGCCGCAGCCGGGAGGCCGGAGACCCGGGAGAGGAACAGCGCCTGGAGCCGCTGGCTCAGCGGAAGGACCGCGGGAAGGTTCTCCAGCGCCATGCGCTGCTGCCCGCTGAGCACCGTGGGCAGTTCGAGCAGGGCCAGCGGGTTCCCTTCGGCCGCGGACAGCAGCCGGCGCCGCACTCGTTCGGCAAGGTTCGGGAAGCGCGCGTCGAGCAGGGCTCGCGACGACACTTCGTCCAGCGGCGGCACCTCGTACTCGGGTAGTCCACCGCGGTTGAAGAAGGTCTCGCTCCCTTGGCGCACGGCGCCGAGGAAGCGGACCCGGCTGCCGCCGAGCCTGCGTGCGACGAAGGCGAACACGGCGGCGCTGGCGCGGTCCACCCACTGCAGGTCGTCGATGACGAGCAGCAGCGAGTCGGGCGCGGCCACCTGGTGAAGCAGCATGAGGGTCGCGCTGGACACCACGAGCCGGTTCGGCGACGCTCCGCTGCCGAAGCCCAGCGCGACACGCAGGGCCTCCTGATGGGTGCTGTCCAGATCACCGAACGTCTCGGAGAGCGGGAAGAGGAGCTGGTTCAGGCCCGAGTAGCTCACGTCGGCCTCGAACTCGACGCCGGCCGCGCGCAGGACCCGCGTCCCGGTCGCGGACGCCGCCTCCGCCACGGCGTCGAGCAGAACCGTCTTGCCCACCCCCGCCTGTCCCGACAGCAGGAGCGCCCCGCCGCGGTCGCCGGCGCCGAGGAAGTCGCGTATGCGCTCGAGTTCCTCGGCACGCCCCACCAGACCGCCAGCGGCTCCGTCGTCAAAGGGGTCGCCGTAGCCCACCCGTCCACGCTCCCGTCAGCCGTCCCACGTCCGCCCCGGTTCCCCTCGGGCGGATATTCCCTGAATTCATTGGCAAGGGGGTTCTCATGCTACCGCGCAAACCTCCGGAATCATCTTGCCGAGCCGCATTTCCACTCACCCCTTCGGCATGCCCGTAAAACTCTGGGAAGAATTCTTTCACTGAGTGAAAGGGGTAACCCGACGGACCTCTGCGGGGGGTAGTGTGCCGTCCGGACAGGGGTTCCTTCGACGGAACCCTCCCTCGCCGCGAGGTTCCTCGCGCAGGTGGACGACCGCCAGGTGCCCATCGAGCGGCACGGGCGGCACGGCGGGAAATACCGGGGACGCGCGCGACACGGGAGCGGAAAAGGCGCCCCGCCGACCCCTGATCGCCGTGCACCCATTCCGGCGGGCAAAGGCCGTTCCTTTCCTCAGAACCATTTCCGGCCCTCCTGCCGGAGAACGGCCCGTACCCCCGGCCCGCATATTGGCCTTTCGTCTCTTGCGTGCCGGTCCGCGCATCCGTCCGCACCGCCCCGGCGGAAATATCGGACGGCCCCCGGGGACATGCGAGCGGCCCTTGGGCGGCCCCCGTGCCGGTGGCGATGCCGCCGGGGCGCCGAGTCTCGCCCTTGCCCCGGATTGTGGAAGGAACGTTCTATATAATGTCTCCATGACCGAGACGACGAGCGGGCCCGCCACGACCGGCCGCAAGTCAGCGGCGCGGGAGCGACTGCTGACCACGGCGAGCAGGCTCTTCTACACCGAAGGGATTCGCGCTGTCGGTGTCGACCGGGTGATGGCGGAGGCCGACGTCGCGCGCGGCACCTTCTACCGGCACTTCGAGGGCAAGGACGACCTGGTGCGCGGCTACCTGGACGCCACCGATCACGACATCCGGGCCCGGGTGGCCGTGGCGGCCGAGAAGACGGGCGGCGGCGCGGCGTTGCTCGATGTCGTCGCGCACAGCATCGGCGAGGAGATCTGCGGTCCGGGGTTTCGGGGCTGCCCCTTCATCAACGCGGCCGCGGAGTACCCGGATCGGGGGTGTCCGATCCACCAAGCCGTGCTGAGGCACCGCGAGTGGTTCCACCAGGTGCTGGAGGACACCCTCGCGACCATGGGCGTCACGGATCCCCGGCACTCCGCCGACATGGTGGTCGCCCTGCGTGACGGAGCGATGGTCGCGGGCTACCTCGGCGACTCCACATCCGCGGCGCGCACCCTGGCCCAGGGTGTCGCTCTGGTCGTCGCGGCGGGCTGACGGAAGGACGGGCCGGCGTCAGGAGGCGCCGGCCTCTGAGCCCGGCCGCCGCCAGGCGGCGGCTCCCGCGCCGGGAATCCCCGCGGGGGCGGGGGCAGGTGGACGATGCGGCGTCGGAGGGGCCGTACTTGGAGCGTCCCGGGTACAACGGTTTAAAAACGATCTCCAGGCGCCAGGAGCGGGGTCACACGCCCGGCCACCTCGCCGGGGACCGTGAGCAAGGTGACGGGGGAGTACTGCAGAAGGCCGCGGCCTGGAGAACGCGGCCTTCTGCTCCGGTGCGGGGCGATCAGCAGCGGGGACCGCCTACGGGGCTCACAGATCGACGCCGTGTGACCCCGCGCCGTGCGTCACGGCGGCGACTGTGCCGTCGGCGAGGACTCCGGTGATACGGAAGTAGGTCGTATCGCGCTGGGGCATCGGCACGTAGGACTTGTAAAGGGTGCTGCTCGCCGAGCTCGGGACGGTACGGAACCGTTCGTAGGCGCGGGTGGAGGGGTTCCACTTGTCCAGCTGGTATTCGGTGATGCCGGCGCAGAGGGCCGCGTCGTCACAGGTCCACTGTACGTATCCCAGCTCACTCACTGTGGTGGGGTTCACGATGGTGAGCGGGCCGGTGTCCTCGCCGCGGGCGTCGTCGGGCCTGTTGTCGGGTTCGGTGATGGTGACGGTGGGCGCGGACGCCCAGGCGATGTGGTTGTCCCAACGGTCCATCGCGGCAACAAAGAAGGTCACCGTTTCGCCGTCCGGGGGTCCCACGCAGAGCAGTGCGTTCGGCACATCCCTGCCGGGAAGCGTGAGCCCCGGTGTTGCGTCGTAGCACCCGGTGTTGTCGTAGTGGATGCTGCCGTCGGCCCGCCGGACGACGCGGGCGGCGACATAGCGCAGGCCGCTCTCGGCCGGGGTGTCCCAGCTCAGTACGACGCCGTCGGCACGAGGCGAGGCGGTCAGGCCGGTGAGCGCGGGCGGGGGAACGCGGTCGGGGGTCACCGTGACCGGAAGCGACATCGGGGACACGTTGCCCGCGGCATCGGAGACCACGGCGCCGTAGGTGTAGCTGGTTCCGTCGAACGCGGGCAGATCGTCCACGTGCCATGAGACCGACGGCGAGGCCGCCGACACCGTGGTGACGAGTTCGGGGTCGTCGCCGAGGGTGTCGCCGGTGGAGCGGTAGAGCTTGAGGGTGCCGCCGCCGCGCACCTCGTCGTCGCTCCCGCCAAGAGCCCAGTTGATCCGGAGGGAACTGGCGGTGCCCGATTCGTGGGTCACGGAGAGGACCGGCGCCGCCGGGGCGACGGTGTCGACCGGGGTGACCGTCAGGACGGGTGTGCCCTCCGACACGTTCCCGGCACGGTCGGTGACGCGGACCATGAAGTTGACCGGCTCGCCGTCTCGAAGCAGTCCGGTGCTGGTCCAGGTCGTCTTGTCCGTCACGACCCTGGGAGCGCCCCAGTCACCCCAAGCGGTCTGCCGGTAGACCCAGTAGTAGGCCCGGTCCATCTCCTTGCTGGGCGCCCAGGTGAGGGTGGCGGAGTCGGCACTCTCGTTGTAGACGACCTTGGACCCGGTGGGCGCGAGGGGGGCGACGTGGTCCACAGACGCCGATGTCAGGGGCGCGTAGGCGAACTTGACGGCGGCGTTCCCGGTCCAGTTGACGTAGTCGACGCGCAGGGTGTGCGTGCCCTTGGGAATCGTCAGGTTGACCGTCTTGGAGACGGTGGAGGTCCCGTTCTTCCACAGGTCGATCTTCCGCACACCGTCGAGGTAGACGCGGATGCCGTCCTGGCCGGACGCGGAGAACGCGAAGGGACCCCCGGAGCCGAAGTCGCGGGTGATCTGCCAGCGCACGCCGAAGTTGTCCTTGCCGACGCCGGACACGGCGGGCGCGTTCCCGCCCCAGTTCTCGCTGATCGCGGTATCGGTGTCGGTGTACTTCGGGGTACCGGTGAGGCTGGTGTTGGCGAAGTACTGACGCAAGTACGCCGGGTTGCCGGCGACCGAGACGTCGGCCGTTCCCGCCGAGACGTTGCCCGACCTGTCGACCGCACGGACCTCGTACAGGTGGGTGGTCGTGCCGGCGGTGGTGTCGGTGAAGCCCGTACTGGTGACCGTGGCAATGGGGTTGCCGAAGGAGGCCTGGTCGGGCGTGCGGCGGTAGACGCGGTAACCGGCCACGTCCATCTCCTTGTTCGCCGACCAGCGCAGCACGTTCCGCTTCGTGTCGGCATTCCGGGCGATCGACGGCCCGGTCGGCGTGAGCGGCGCGACCCGGTCCACGGTTGCCCCGTTGCGCGGGGTGTAGGCGAACTTGACGGCGGCCGAGCCGGTCCAGTTGACGTAGTCGACCCGCAAGGTGTGCGTGCCCTTGGGGATCGTCAGGTTCACCGTCTTCGAGACGGTGGAGGTGCCGTTCTTCCACAGGTCGACCTTGCGTGCACCGTCGAGGTAGACGCGGATGCCGTCCTGACCGGACGCGGAGAACGCGAAGGGACCGCCCGAGCCGAAGTCGCGCTTCACGCTCCACCGGACACCGAAGTTGTCCTTGCCGACACCGGAGACCCCGGGCGAGTTGCCGCCCCAGTTCTCGTTGATCGCGGTGTCGCAGTCCGTACGTTTCACCGCACCCGAGAATCCGGTGTTCGCGAAGAATTGCCGGGTGTAGGCGTTCGTCGCACACGACGTCGCCGCCCCCGCCTGGGAGGTGGCCACCGCGACGAGACCGCCCGTCAGCGCGACCACCACCGCGGTCCCCGCTGCCAGACGGGATCTACCGACACTGCTCACTGAGTCCCCTTTTGGACACATGACCGCCCCGCGGACAGTCGTACGGGGTATGTGATCAACGAGAGCCGCATGGGGTTGTACGGCCAAGGGATTTTTTTTGCTTTCGATAGCGGGGCGACAGGTGGCTGCGCCATTCACACCCTGTCGGAACAACACAGTAAATAGAACGTGTCTTTTCAGCGTCTCGGTGATGAATGAAAAGTGTCCGTCCATTGAGCTGGATCAGCGGCGAGTCGGTCAGCGCGGTGCGCGGTGACCGTCACGTGATCTTCCCGTCCTCGGCTCCGCCAGCCCTGCTGCGGCGGGGGCGGCAACTCGGGCTGCTCTGCTGCGAGGTGAGCAGTGACGGGCAGCCGCACGGCAGCGAAGGACCGCCACGCGCGGCTGGCGGGTATGCGTATCCAGCGCAACCACCTCCCGGACGCGGACGTTGAACCCGCGATCGAAGAAGTCGACAGCAGCGGGCTCGTCCCGCTGCTCGAAGAGTTCGCCCATCTCCCCCGTGGGCGTCATCGCAGACTCCGCCTCCGCACGCTTCTGGTCGGTCTCCACCTGTGCTGCCAGATCACCGGCGGAAAGATCGTCCTGGAACGGACCACAGACCTTCTCTACTTCCGCCTCAGCCCAGCCGTGCGCGCACAACTCGACATCCCCGAGTACGTCGTAGCACACCAGCGCGATCTGTTTGAGTCAGACACGAACACGCCCAGGTCTATCCACTTGTCGCGGCGGGTGCGGATTGTGGTGGCCGAGCACGTCGTGTCGGCGATCGCCTCGTAAGAACAGCCGAATCGCAACATTTGCAGCAACTTGTCGAAGACGATCCGGTCGCCGACACGCCGACGATGACAGCCCAGAGGATGGCCCGGGTGATACCCCGGCCGCACGGGAAGCAGCGCCACGAACTGCTCCCACCACGGTTCGATCGGCCATGACGGCAGCACGGGCATGGATCCCCCAACGATCACAAAGCGTGTGGACTCCATGATCGCTACGCCCTGCACTCTGTCCCGCAGCGGAAGCCCCTAAGAAGCAGTCCACCGATGCGAGATGGCCCGTCGTCGCCAGGCCGGTACGGGCGAGAGGTACACGGAAGCTCTGCAGTACGTGCGGTTAGAGGTGCCCGAGCCCGATGAATTCGGCTGCTGTGAGGCGCTCAAGCACGTTGCCTTGGTGGTCCAGGAGCGGTTTGAGCAGGGAGGGATGCCGGCGCTACTGGCGGAGCTGGAGGAGCTGCGCGAGTGGAGATCCAGAA
Source organism: Streptomyces sp. MI02-7b (assembly GCF_033793585.1). Lineage (NCBI taxonomy): Bacteria > Bacillati > Actinomycetota > Actinomycetes > Kitasatosporales > Streptomycetaceae > Streptomyces > Streptomyces sp. MI02-7b. The sequence continues at coordinate 40,459 of NZ_JARAWX010000020.1, forward strand.
CTGACCCCCTGCGGTTCCACGGGGGAGTCGGTTTCTGGATCTCCGTTGACATCAGTCAGCCGCCGGCGCGCGGTCGGCCCCGGTCTACCGGTGCTTGTCGGGGCCGTGGATGCCGAGGTGGGTGACGATGAAACTGTGGTCGTACTTGACCCCGTACTTGAGGACGCGGTCGAAGCCGAGATGGAACAGGCCGATGGCGCCGGTCACGATCAGTGAGTTGTGTTCCCAAGTGGTGCCCGCGACGATCAGGGCGAGAGGCAGCGGTGCGGTGTGCATGAGGTTGTAGATCCAGGCGCCGACTTTCGGGCCGGCGAGGTAGGCGAACCAGGACAGGTCCGGGACGAGGAACAGCGCGGGAACCAGCCACCATGGTTCGTCGGTCGTAGCGAAGAGCACCAGTGCGGCGATGGCCCCGGCAAGACCTTCGACGCGCAGCCAGACCGCGGGCCGGCCGGTGACCACGCCGTGGAAGTCCCGGTCGTCGGCGTTCGGCCTGTGCGGGTTGTCCACGGTGGTTGCGGCCGGGACGTCAGTGACCTCAGGCACGGGTGTTCTCCTGCAGGAACGAGGCGATCAGAGCCACCGTCTGCTCGGGAAACTGGTCGTGCGGGTAGTGACCGGCGCCGTCGACCATCGCGAGCCGGCCGATGCCGGCGGGCAGCGCCGCGACGATGGCCTCGCCCTCGGCCCGCGGGTCGGTCCAGTCGGGGTCGAGGGAGCCTTCGACGATCAGCACCGGGCAGCGCACATCGGCGAGCTTCGCCCCAGCGTCGGCCGGTGAGGTCTTGAGCATCGACTGGAGTGCCTTCATCCGGCCGGGCTCTCGCAGTTCGGCCGCTATGCGGGCCTGCCGCTCGGTCCAGTCGGCGGGCTTGCGGCCCGGGTAGGCGTGGTCGAGGTAGCCGAGCCACTGCGTCACGCTGCCCAGCATCGCGCCGGCCATCCGGTAGGCGCCCCGGCGGTACGACCTGTTGCCGAGGTCGCCGAGCTTCATCGCCTGGGCACGGGTGAACGGCGCGATCTCGACGACTCCGGTGATCAGGCCGGGCTCCCGAGCGGCAGCGATGGTGGCGGCGCCCCCGGCGATGGAGTGACCGATGAGCACGGCCGGGCCGCCGAGGTGACGGATCAGGGCGAGCAGGTCGCCGGCGATGTCGGTGCGGGAGTACGACGGCCACGCCGCGGCCGACTCGCCGCAGCCGCGCAGGTCGGCCGCGGCGACCCGGTATCCGGCCGCAACCAGCTGCGGCGCGACGAACCGGTAGGCCGCGCGGCTCTGCCCCATGCCGTGGGCGAGCACCACCAGCGGACCGTCACCGGCCACCTCGTATGCGATGCGACCGCCGTCGACGGTCAGGTAGTGGGTCTGCTGGCTGAGGGGCATGATCATGGTCGTCTCCTGGCGCGTTGCGATGAATCCGGATGCAAGATTGTTCCCCGGCCCAAAATTGCTTCCGGGTTCAACTCTGTACTCAGGTACAGTTACGGACTGGAGTACACTTGTCAAGTCGGAAGAGAGCAGATATCGATCATGAAGAACGGAACTTCAGCAACCCCCGAGTCGCCGCCGCAGGATCGCCGCGCACGTCAGCGGGAGCGGCGCCGCGCCGAGTTGTACGACGTCGCCCTGGCACTGTTCGTCGAGAAGACGTATGAGGGAACGACGATGGAGGACATCGCCGAGCGGGCAGACGTCGCCCGGACCACGGTCTTCAACCACTTCCCCCGCAAGGTCGCCTTCTTGCAGGAATGGGCCGTCCGCCGCCGCGAGAAGGCCATCGAAGCCGCCTACGCCGCAGGCCCGGACTCGTCCGCCCGGGAGATCCTGGTGCGGTACTTCACCGAGATGGGCCGGCTCAGCGACGCGTCCCGGCCGGAGAGCGTGGCCGTGATCCTCGGGTCGGTGCACTCGACGAACATCTGGCAGCGCTCGCCACTCGCCGTCGAGTTCGCCGGCATCATCAGCGGGGCACAGCAGAAAGGTGAGATCGACCCGGCCGTCAACGCGGACCGGGTGGGCCTGCTCCTGTCCTCGTCGTACTACGTCATCCTCACCGCATGGGCCGCCGAAGAGCCGGCGCCCTTCGACCTCACCGCGGAGATGATCGGCACCGTCGACCTCATCCTCAACGGAGTCCTGCCCCGACGAGACAGAACCTCCAGCGGCTGAACGACTCGATCTCGGTGGTGATACCGCCGACGGAGGTTTCACCGGTGAGCACGGGCAGACCGCGTTCGTCTGAGCGGCTTGGAAGAAGTGCTCAGCGCGGTGGTCAAGGAAGAGTGGCGCGACTGACGGGAACGCAGTCGCACAGGTGGGAGAGGTGCGACCGCTGACGCTTGTCGGCCGATCTGGAACGCGCCGGGTGGCCCGCCACGTTGCTCGCCATGCGTCTGACGGTGCATCCGCGCACGATCGCCGAAATCCGCTTCGCCCGCCGCACACGGATCCATCCCGACCTCGACGTCCGTGTCCGCGAGCTCCATCGGCACCTGATCCCGCTCGACCCGGTCCGCGGGGGCGTACGTGCCATCGACGCCGCTCGCGTGCGCACTCTGGCGCAGCGCCGGGTCGCGTAGGCCGGAGCACTCCGGGTCCGGTTCGACCTCGTCGACGACGTTCGAGGCTGACCGCGGCGGCGGTGGCACAGTTGGGGGTAGAGGTACGGTGCCGGCGGCCCCGTGTGGAGGCCGCCGAACACCCAGACCATCAAGGCGACGTGGTGACCAACGGGTGAGCCGTCGGCGAGACCACCCACCGTCAGGGCTTTGGTCAAAGCCTGAGCCCTGACGGTGGCGCAGCATGCGCGCAGGTCTCACCACCACGGAACCGGACGGCGGCCCGCATACAACGGTTTGAAAACGATCTCCCGTCTCCAGGACCGGGGCTGCACGCCCAGCTACCGCGCGTACAACAACTCCGAACCCGCCGACTGGCAGCTGCCTGTGAGAGCCCTGGGCTACAAGCCGGTCTACGACTACCGCGTCGACCAACTCGGCAACCAGGGCGGAACACAAGGCGCTGCCCTCGTCGAAGGCACCTGGTACTGCCCCTCCATGCCTCAGGCCCTCGTCGACGCCACCGGCGACCTGCACGCCGGGCGTATCGACCGCGAGACCTGGACCACACGCATCGCCGCCCGCAAGCCCTACCGCCTCATGGCCAAAGAACGGGAAGACGCCGAAGGCCACCAGCGCATGATGTGCCCTGCCGAGGCCGGCAAGGTCCAATGCCCCCTCAAGCCCCGCTCACTCGGCCGCGGCATCCAGCTCCCGCTCGTCGACCCCGAGCCCAGCCCCACCGGCCCCGTCAAGGTCTGCCGCCAACGCGTCATCACACTCACCCCAGAAGAAGGGGCCAAGCACTGGCAAGCCCTGGACTACGGCGATGAACAGTGGCAGAAGATCTACTTCCGCCTGCGCAACAGCGTCGAAGGCTTCAACGGCTTCGCCAAGAGCCCGCTCGCCGAGGCCAACGAATCCTCACGATCCCGCCCCATCCGCGGCCTCGCCGCCCAGACCATCCTTCTTGTGTTCCAGATCGCCCACGCCAACAGATCACACGATGGCTGGACAGCCTGGCCCTCAACGGAGAACGACCCGTCAGGCGCACCAACCGCAGACGCAAGACCAAGCCCCTGGGCACCTGGACTCCGATCGGCCACTTGGCGTCCGCTATCTGAGTGACACGCATCACATACAGGACGCAGCCACGCAACAGAGCCCCCTCGTCGGCCACTGACGGCCGACGAGGGGGCTCTCGACGTGTGAGAGACGCAACGATCGGGCGGGCCGACCGGCCGATCCCTTGATCAACGCGAGAAACGGGCCCCGGTAGCGACTTTCGTCACTACCGGAGGCCCGTTTCGTCGGTACCTCAACTGTACTGTGCGCGAGGGGGGAGTTGAACCCCCACGCCCTTTCGGGCACTGGAACCTGAATCCAGCGCGTCTGCCTATTCCGCCACCCGCGCATGGGTGCTGCCGTGAGATTCTGTCACACTCTGCGGGGCTTCCCGTTCGGTGCGTCAGCGCCTTCCGACACCGAGAACACTAGCACGCTGTTCAGGGTGGCTTCACATCCGTTTCCGGGCACCCCCACGGGGCGGGAACCGTCCGCTGTTGCGGGACACTGGCTTGAGGCGCCTCTACCATCCCTGTGGGGAAGCGGCAGCGGCCCCTGTGAGCGTTGACACCGGTCCCGCGGGGCCGATCGGGGAACCACCGGTTTTCCCGGTGCGTGGATACGATCAGTAAGCAGTACCGGAAGGATCGAAGGGGAAGGATCGCGGCGTGAGCCCGCGACAACCGCAGGGCCTTGAGGAAGGAGGTGCATCGTGGGAGTACTCAAGAAGTTCGAGCAGCGTCTCGAGGGCTTCGTGAACGGCACCTTCGCCAAGGTGTTCAAGTCCGAGGTCCAGCCCGTGGAGATCGCGGGCGCGCTGCAGCGCGAGTGCGACAACAACGCCACCATCTGGAACCGGGACCGCACGGTGGTCCCCAACGACTTCATCGTCGAACTCAGCACCTCGGACTACGAGCGGCTGAGCCCGTACGCCATCCAGCTCGGCGACGAGCTGGCCGGCATGGTGCGCGACTACGCCAAGCAGCAGCGCTACACGTTCATGGGCCAGATCAAGGTCCATCTGGAGAAGGCCGACGACCTCGACACCGGTCTGTACCGGGTCCGCAGTCGCACGCTGGCCTCCAGCGAGTCCCAGCAGCAGTTCCAGCAGTCCCCCGCACCGGACCGGAACGCGCCCCAGGGCCGCGGTGGCTACGGCTACCCCCCGCAGGCCCCGCAGCGCCCCGCGGGGGCGCCCCCGATGCCCGCCGCACCGCCGCCCGGCGCGGCCGCCCCCGTGACCCGGCTCCCGGGCACCGGTACGGCCCCCGGTCACGGCGCCGGTGTGAACGTACGCCGCTGGATCGAGATCAACGGCAGCCGCCACCAGATCTCCCGGCCCACGCTCGTCCTCGGGCGCAGCACCGAGGCCGACGTGCGGGTCGACGACCCGGGTGTGTCCCGCCGGCACTGCGAGATCAGGGTCGGCACGCCCTCGACGGTCGTGGACCTCGGGTCCACGAACGGCATCGTGGTGGACGGGCAGCACACCCAGCGCGCTACGCTCCGCGACGGTTCACGGATCGTCGTGGGCAGTACCACCATCGTGTACCGGCAAGCCGAAGGGTGAAGCGGGGGCAATGTCAGAGCTGACCCTGACGGTCATGCGGTTGGGTTTCCTCGCCGTGCTGTGGCTGTTCGTCATCGTGGCCGTGCAGGTCATCCGGAGCGACCTGTTCGGAACCCGGGTGACGCAGCGCGCGGCCGGGCGCCGCGGCGACCAGACGCGACCGCCGCAGCAGCGGCAACAGCAGCCACAGGCGGCGGCCCAGCGGCAGCAGCCGCAGAACAACCGGGCCCGTCGCGGGGCACCGACCAAGCTCGTGGTCGCCGAGGGCTCGCTGGCGGGAACCACCGTCGCGCTCCAGGGCCAGACCATCACGCTCGGCCGGGCCCACGACTCCACGATCGTGCTCGACGACGACTACGCGTCCAGCCGGCATGCCAGGATCTACCCGGACCGGGACGGCAACTGGATCGTCGAGGACCTGGGATCCACCAACGGGACCTACCTGGAACGGAACCGGCTGACCACGCCGACCCCGATTCCGCTCGGTGCCCCGATCCGCATCGGCAAGACCGTCATCGAGCTGCGGAAGTAGTCGCACAATGGGCGAGCACAGCCAGCGAGCGCGAGCGAGAGGGTGGGCAGCGTGCGGATGTACCCGGAGCCGACGGGCGAGGTGCGCATGACTCTGTCGCTGCGCTTCGCCGCCGGCTCGCACAAGGGAATGATCCGGGAGGGCAACGAGGACTCCGGCTACGCCGGCCCGCGGCTGCTCGCCATTGCCGACGGCATGGGCGGCCAGGCAGCCGGTGAAGTCGCCTCGTCCGAGGTGATCTCCACCCTCGTCACGCTCGACGACGACGTCCCCGGCTCGGACATCCTCACCTCGCTCGCCACCGCCGTGCAGCGGGCCAACGACCAGCTGCGCGTCATGGTCGAGGAGGACCCCCAGCTGGAGGGCATGGGCACCACGCTCACCGCCCTGCTCTGGACCGGCCAGCGGCTCGGCCTGGTGCACGTCGGCGACTCGCGCGCGTATCTGCTGCGCGACGGCGTGCTCACCCAGATCACCCAGGACCACACCTGGGTGCAGCGGCTGGTCGACGAGGGCCGGATCACCGAGGAGGAGGCCGGCACGCACCCGCAGCGCTCGCTGCTGATGCGCGCGCTCGACGGCCGCGGCCAGGTCGAGCCCGACCTGTCGATCCGCGAGGTCCGGGCCGGCGACCGGTACCTGATCTGCTCGGACGGCCTGTCCGGCGTCGTCAGCCACCAGACGCTGGAGGACACCCTCGCCGGCTACCAGGCGCCCGCCGAGACCGTGCAGGAGCTGATCCAGCTCGCCCTGCGCGGCGGCGGCCCCGACAACATCACCTGCATCGTCGCCGACGTCCTGGACATCGACGACGGCGACACCCTGGCCGTGCAGCTGCACGACACCCCGGTCGTCGTGGGCGCCGTCGCCGACAGCCGGCACCACATCCCGGTGACCGACCCGCGCCACCTGCAGACCCCGGCCGGCCGCGCCTCAGAGCTCGGCCGCCCGCCGGCCCCGGAGGGCTCCTTCGGCCCGCCCGGCAGCGCCGACCCCGCGGCCGGGGCGCCCATGGGCAGCTTCGGCGCCTTCGAGGGCGAGGAACTCGACAAGCCGGTGAAGTCGCGCCGGTGGCTCAAGCGGTCCCTCGTGCTGCTGGTCGCCCTCGGCGTCGTCGGCGGTGGCCTGTACGGCGCGTACCGTTGGACCCAGACGCAGTACTACGTCGGGGTCAAGGACGATCACGCGGCGATCTACCAGGGCATCGAGCAGAAGCTGGCCTGGGTCAACCTGTCGAAGGTCCACGAGGACCGCCCTGGCATCGAACTCAAGTACCTACCGCAGAACCAGCGGAAGTACGTGACGGCCACCATCGCCGCCGGCGACCTGGCCGACGCCCGCAAGACCGCCGACGAGCTGGAGCACCAGGCCAAGGTCTGCCAGACCAAGGAGTCCCTGGACAAGGCCCGCGTCAACGCGGCCGACGCCGCCAGGAAGAACCAGCAGAAGGGCGCGGGCACCGCCTCCGGAAAGGCCACGGGCAACCCCTCGGGCTCCCCGACCCCCGGCCGCACCACCGCGACCCCGCCCCCCAGCAGCCCGTCCCCGGGCGCGACCACCAGTCCGTCGACCAGCCCCACCCTCACCGCCGAGGACCAGGCGCTGGCCGAGCAGTGCCCCACGGGCAGCTAGCAGTCTGCAGGAGGGCCGTCAGTCCAGCATGAGCGTTGTCACGAACACCACGACCATCACATCCGTCGGCGCGCCGAGCCGTCGCAACACAGAGCTGGCGCTTCTCGCCTTCGCGGTGCTGATCCCGGTCTTCGCGTACGCGAACGTGGGCCTGGCGAAGAACGGCTCGCTGCCCGCGGGCATGCTCGCCTACGGGCTCGGTCTGGGTGCGATCGCCGTTGTCGCGCACCTTGTGGTGCGCAAGTTCGCCCCGTACGCCGACCCCCTGATGCTGCCGATCGCCACGCTGCTCAACGGTCTGGGCCTGGTCTTCATCTGGCGCCTGGACCAGGAGCCGTCGCTGCCCGGCGGTTCCTCGGCGCCCACGCAGCTGATGTGGTCGACGCTGGGGGTCGCGTTCTTCCTGGGCGTGCTGATCTTCCTCAAGGACCACCGCATCCTGCAGCGCTACACCTACATCTCGATGGTGGTCGCGCTCGTCCTGCTGATCCTCCCGGTCTTCTTCAAGCCCGTCTACGGCGCCCGGATCTGGATCACCGTCGGCGGCATGTCGATCCAGCCGGGTGAGTTCGTGAAGATCATCATCGCGGTGTTCTTCGCCGGCTACCTGATGGTCAAGCGGGACGCGCTCGCGCTCGCCAGCCGCCGCTTCATGGGCATGTACCTGCCGCGCGGTCGGGACCTCGGCCCGATCCTGGTGATCTGGGCGCTCAGCATCCTGATCCTGGTCTTCGAGACCGACCTGGGCACCTCGCTGCTCTTCTTCGGCCTCTTCGTGATCATGCTGTACGTCGCCACCGAGCGCACCAGCTGGATCGTGTTCGGTCTGCTGCTGTCCGTGGGCGGCGCCGTGGTGGTCGCCAGCTTCGAACCGCACGTCCACAGCCGTGTGCAGGACTGGCTCAACCCGTTCCGCACGCTCGAGGCCGGCCAGGGCGCCAGCCAGCCCGCCCAGGCCATGTGGGCCTTCGGCTCCGGCGGCCTGTTCGGTTCCGGTCTCGGCCAGGGGTACTCACGGCTCATCGGCTTCGCGGCCAAGAGCGACTACATCTTCGCCACCGTCGGCGAGGAACTGGGCCTGGCGGGCCTGATGGCGATACTGCTGCTCTACGCACTCCTGGTGGAGCGCGGCGCCCGCACCGCCCTCGCCGCCCGCGACCCCTTCGGCAAGCTGCTGGCGATCGGCCTGTCCGGCGCCTTCGCGCTCCAGGTGTTCGTGGTGGCCGGCGGTGTCACCGGTCTCATCCCGCTGACCGGTATGACCATGCCGTTCCTGGCCCAGGGTGGTTCCTCCGTGATCGCCAACTGGGCGCTGGTGGCCATCCTGCTGAGAATCAGCGACACCGCGCGCCGCCCGGCGCCGACCCCCGCCTCGTCCCCCGATGCCGAGCCGACCCAGGTGGTGCGCGTCCAGTGAACAAGCCCCTGCGACGAGTGGCCATCTTCTGCGGACTGCTCGTACTCGCCCTCCTGATCAGGGTGAACTACGTCCAGTTCGTGAAGGCCGACGAACTCAGGACCGACACCAACAACCGCCGGGTGGCGATCAACCAGTACGCCACCCCGCGCGGCGACATACTCGTCGACGGCAAGGCCGTGACCGGTCACGCCGAGACCAACGGCAGCGACTTCCAGTACAAGGCGACCTTCAAGGACGGCCCGCTGTGGGCGCCGGTCACCGGCTACGCGTCCCAGGCCTTCGGTTCCACCCAGCTGGAGTCGATCTACGACTCGATCCTCACCGGCGACGACGACCGGCTCTTCTTCAAGCGCACCGTCGACATCCTGTCCGGCAAGCAGAAGCAGGGCGGCGACGTCGTCACGACGCTGAACGCCAAGGCGCAGAAGGCCGCTTTCGAGGGCCTGGGCAAGAAGAAGGGCGCGGTCGCCGCGATCGACCCGAGGACCGGCGCCATCCTGGCGCTGGCCAGCACGCCGTCGTACGACCCGTCCTCCTTCGCCGGCAACTCGAAGAAGGACGCCAAGGCCTGGAGTTCGCTGCTGAAGGCGAACAACCCGGACGAGCCGATGCTGAACCGGGCGCTGCGCCAGACGTACCCGCCGGGCTCGACCTTCAAGGTGGTCACGGCGGCCGCGGCGTTGGAGAACGGCCTGTACAGCAACATCGACGACCCGACGGACTCGCCGGTCCCCTACATCCTCCCGGACACCAACCACCAGGAGCTGAAGAACGAGGGGCCCATCCCCTGCAAGAACGCCACGCTCCGGGTGGCCCTGCAGGTCTCGTGCAACTCGGTCTTCGGCAAGATCGGCGCCGACCTCGGCCGCGACAAGATGGTCGACGAGGCCCAGAAGTTCGGCTTCAACCAGGAGATCTTCATCCCGGTCCGCACCGCGGCGAGCAACATCTCCAAGACCATGGACAAGCCGCAGACCGCGCTGTCGTCCATCGGCCAGTTCGAGACCGCCGCCACGCCTCTGCAGATGGCGATGGTGGCCTCCGCGATCGCGAACGACGGCACGCTGATGCAGCCCTACATGGTGAGCAAGCTGCAGGCTCCGAACAACGCCGTGATCGAGCAGACCAAGCCCAAGGAGTTCTCCCAGCCGCTGAGCGCGGAGAACGCCCAGAAGCTCCAGCAGATGATGGAGACCGTCGTCAGCGACGGCACGGGCAAGAACGCACAGATCCCCGGCGTCACCGTGGGTGGCAAGACCGGTACCGCCCAGCACGGCGTCGACAACAGCGAGAGTCCCTACGCGTGGTTCATCTCATACGCCAAGACGGACTCCGGTTCGCCGGTGGCGGTCGCCGTCGTCGTCGAGGACGCGAGCGCGAACCGCGGCGACATCTCCGGTGGAGGTTTCGCGGCCCCGATCGCCAAGAGCGTCATGGAGGCCGTGCTGAACAAGTGATGCCGGTCACGCCGTATCTCTGTATGTGCGCTAAAACGCACGTCGCGATACCGGTCGTATATCGGCTACCGGCCAGGGCCGGGATCGGTACGCGGCGGCGGGTACGGTATGCCCGAGCAGCCACACGGACGGTTTAGGAAGGGCAAGCGCTATGGAAGAGCCGCGTCGCCTCGGCGGCCGGTACGAGCTGGGCTCGGTGCTCGGCCGCGGTGGCATGGCCGAGGTGTACATCGCCCATGACACCCGGCTCGGCCGCACCGTCGCCGTGAAGACGCTCCGGGTGGATCTCGCCCGCGACCCGTCCTTCCAAGCCCGGTTCCGCCGTGAGGCCCAATCGGCCGCCTCGCTGAACCACCCGTCGATCGTCGCGGTGTACGACACCGGCGAGGACTACGTCGACGGGGTCTCCATCCCGTACATCGTCATGGAGTACGTGGACGGGTCCACCCTGCGCGAGCTGCTGCACTCCGGCCGCAAGCTGCTGCCCGAGCGCTCGCTCGAGATGACGGTCGGCATCCTGCAGGCGCTGGAGTACAGCCACCGCTCCGGCATCGTGCACCGCGACATCAAGCCCGCGAACGTCATGCTGACGCGGCAGGGCCAGGTCAAGGTCATGGACTTCGGCATCGCCCGCGCCATGGGCGACTCCGGCATGACGATGACGCAGACCGCGGCCGTCATCGGCACCGCGCAGTACCTCTCACCGGAGCAGGCCAAGGGCGAGACCGTCGACGCCCGTTCCGACCTGTACTCCGCCGGCTGCCTGCTGTACGAGCTGCTGACCGTGCGGCCGCCCTTCGTGGGCGACTCCCCGGTCGCGGTGGCGTACCAGCACGTCCGGGAGGAGCCGCAGCCGCCGAGCGTGTACGACCCCGAGGTCAGCCCCGAGATGGACGCCATCGTCCTCAAGGCGCTCACCAAGGACCCGGACTACCGCTACCAGTCCGCCGACGAGATGCGCGCCGACATCGAGGCCTGCCTCGACGGCCAGCCCGTCGGCGCCACGGTCGCCCTCGGCGCCGTGGGCTACGGCGGCGGTTACGGCGGCTACGGGCACGACGCCGCCACCACGGCCATGCCCCCTCAGCACGACGCCGGCACCTCGATGCTGCCGCCCATGCGCGACGACGACGGCGGCTTCGGCTACGACCAGCAGCAGCCCGGCGGCGGTGGCCGGCGCAAGCCCAAGAAGAGCAACACCTCGACCATCCTGCTCGTCGTCGCGGCCGTCCTGGTCCTCATCGGCGCGATCTTCATGGGCAAGGCGCTCTTCTCCGGGAACGGCAGCGGGGGCGACACGGTCTCCGTTCCGGCGTTCGTCGGCGTGACCAAGGCCGAGGCCGAGACCAAGGCGAAGAACGCGAACCTCACGATCGCCTTCGGCGAGACCGTCTTCTGCGACGACCAGCCCAAGGGCAAGGTCTGCAAGCAGTCGGACGCGCCCAACACGGAGATCCCCAAGGATCAGACGGTCACCCTGAACCTCTCCAAGGGCGCCGCGAAGATCGACGTCCCTGACGTCACCGGGGACAAGTTCGAGGACGCCGAGCAGGAGCTCAAGCAGGCGGGCTTCGAGGTCGACAAGCAGTCCCAGACCTCCGACAAGGAGGAGGGGACCGTCCTCAAGCAGGACCCGGACGGCGGTGAGAAGCGCGCCAAGGGCGCGACGATCACGCTTACGGTCGCGGTGGCCCCGCAAGAGGTCACGATCAAGGACGTGAGCAACAAGACCGAGGCGGAGGCCAAGCAGATCCTCGAGGCCGACGGCCTTGTGGTGAGCCGCACGGAGCAGGAGTCCCCCGACCACACGGCGGGCACCGTCATCTCGACCAACCCGACAGCCGGAAGCACGGTCAAGGCTGGGGAGACGGTGACCCTGATCATCGCCAAGCCGCCGTCCACGAACGCGATCGACGACCTGACGGGCAAGTCTCTCGGCGAGGTCAAGGGCATCGCCAGCGAGCTGGGACTGAAGCTGGTGGTCTTCCCGCCCAACCTGGCGGGGAACGACAACGCCACCGTCCAGAACCAGAACCCGCAGCCCGGTTCTCAGATGAAGCCGGGTGACACGCTGACGGTCGGAGTCCAGGACCCGAACGCCGGCGGGAACAACGGCGGCGGAGGCTTCTTCAACGGAGGCAACGGCGGCTGACGCGGCCGGCGCCGACCAGGCGGACAGACGAAGGGGCCCCGGACATCGTGTCCGGGGCCCCTTCGCCGTTCCGCGAGGTAGGTGGGATCGGGCGGATCAGCCGCCCAGCTCCGCCGGGGGCGTCCGCTTCGCGTCGACCTTCTGGGTGCGGACGAGTTCGGCCCAGACGATGTAGCGGTAGCGGGAGGTGTAGACGGGGGTGCAGGTCGTGAGCGTGATGTAGCGACCGGCCTTCGTCCTGCCGCTCTCACGGGGGATCTGGTCGATGACCTTGACGTTGTACTTCGAGGTCTGGGGGAGGACGGCGAAGACCTTGTAGACGAACCAGGTGTCGCGGTCCTCGAAGACGACCGGGTCGCCCTTCTCGATCTTGTCGATGTTGTGGAACTTGGCGCCGTGGCCGTCGCGGTGGGCCGCGAGTGTGAAGTTGCCCTGCTTGTCCCAGGGCATGGCCGACTTCACCGGGTCGGTGTAGTAGCCCGCGACGCCCTCGTTGAGGACGTCGGTGCCGGTGCCCTTGCGGACCAGGACCTCGAAGTCCTTGCCCATGGCGGGGACGTGGAGGAAGCCGATGCCGTTCTTGGTGTCGAGCTTGCCCGGCTGCTCGACGGCCCACTGGCGGCGGACGGCGTCGCCGTCGTGCCTGGCCTGGCGGTCGGCCAGGACGTTCGTCCACCACAGGGAGTAGGCGACGAAGAGGCCGAGCACCAGGCCCGCGGTGATCAGGAGTTCACCGATCAGGCTGACGACTGCGGCGACGCCGTCGCGGGTGCGCCGCGGGTACGGCGGGGTCTCCCGGTGGTGGTCCTGCTGGGTGGTCGTCACCGCTGCCCCGATCTGTGCGTACGTACCCGGCCTACTCGACCAACGCGTCCGGCTTGCCCTTGTCACGCGGCCGTTCCTCGACCATCTTGCCCCAGACGATCAACCGGTACTTGCTCGTGAACTCCGGTGTGCAGGTGGTCAGGGTGATGTAGCGGCCCGGCCTGGTGAAGCCCGATCCGTTGGGGACCGGCTTGATCACGGAGGTGTTGGACGGCGGGGTCGAGGCCAGCATGCTCGTGACCTCGTACGTGTAGTACGTCGACTCCGTCTCGACGACGACCTTGTCGCCGTCCACCAGCTTGTTGATGTAGCGGAACGGTTCGCCGTGGGTGTTGCGGTGGGCGGCGAGCGCGAAGTTGCCCTGCTTGTCCCAGGGCATCGCCGTCTCCAACTGGCCGTCGTAGTGGCCGATCATCCCCTTGTCGAGCACCTTGTGCTTGTCGGTGCCCTCGGCGATGGGGGCCTTCACGTCCAGCTTGGGGATGTACATGATCGCGAAGCCCTGGCCGGGTGAGAACGCGCCGGGGTCGCGGGGGGTCGCCTTCTCGCCCTCCCACTGCTTCTGGAGGTTGTTGGCGGCCCCGCCGGCCTGCTGGTGGGCGAGGACGTTGGTCCACCACAGCTGGTAGGTGACGAACAGCAGCATCAGCACGCCGAAGGTGATGAAGACCTCGCCGACGACGCGGCTGGCGATCACTCCTGGGCTGTCCTTGGCCGCGCGGGCCGCGCGCCGCGCCTCCAGGCGGGAGCGGGGGGCCGAGGCCATCGCCGGGGTGGACGCGTCCGGGGCCGTGAGCGCCCCTGTGGCGTCCTGGGAGACCAGGTTGGCTCCAGAGCGCCTGCGTCCCCTGCCGCCGCGGCGTGCGGCCTCCTGGGCGGCCTTGCGGCGGGCGGCGCGCCCGCCCACCGCGGGGATGCCGTCCTCCTCGCGCTCCGGGCGCGGCGGTTCGGGTCTCTCCCCCGGCTCGCCCCCGGCGCCGGCACCGCTCCACGGGCCCGGGCCCGGGCCCGTGGAGCGGCGCGGGGCGATGCCGGGGTCGTCCACGACGGGCATCGCCATCGTGTCGCCCGGGGCGCCGGCCGCCCTGCGCCGGGCGGTGGCCCGTTCCTCCTCGGTGGGCCTGCGGCGCACGACACGGGGGCCTTCGGGCGCTTGCGGCGCCGGGTCCTCCCGCGGCGGCACGGACACCGGAGCGGACGGAGCCTGGGGGGACGGGGCTTGAGCCTGGGCCTGGGCCGCCGGCTCGTACTCGGAGGGCTGCGCGTGCCGCGGGCCCGGGGGCGGGGGCGGGTACGGTCCCGGCGCGAACCCGGGGGTCTCCTCCGCTGTCCGTCGCGGCTCCCGGGCAGGCGGCTCCTGCTCCTGGTCCGGGGACTCCCCGGACCGCTCCGCACGCCGCGAGGCGCTCGGCAGCGGGTCGTTGAGCGGATCGGCCAACTGCTCCACCACGGCGGCGAATTCGGCGGTGTCACCGAAGTGCCGATGCGCGGTCACGCAATCACGCCCTGGTTCCGACCACAGGCGCGAGGCCCGCGGAACGCTCGACGGCGTCCTGGTCGCCGCACTCGACCAGCCAGTTGGCGAGCATGCGGTGTCCCCATTCGGTGAGCACCGACTCCGGGTGGAACTGGACGCCCTCCACCCGGGCGGTGCGGTGCCGCAGGCCCATCACGATGCCGTTCTCCGTCCAGGAGGTGACGTCCAACTCCTCCGGCAGGGTGTCACGTTCGACCGCCAGGGAGTGGTACCGGGTGGCGGTGAAGGGCGAGGGAAGCCCGGCGAAGACGCCGCGCCCCTCGTGGAACACCGGGGAGGTCTTGCCGTGCAGCAGCTCGGGGGCCCGGTCCACGACCCCGCCGTAGGCGACCGCCATGGACTGCAGGCCGAGGCACACACCGAAGACCGGGACGTCGGTGGCGGCGCAGTGCCGCACCATGTCGACGCAGATCCCGGCTTCCTCGGGGGTGCCGGGCCCCGGCGACAGCAGGACGCCGTCGAAGCCGTCCTGCGCGTGGGCGAGGGCGACCTGGTCGTTGCGGAGCACCTCGCACTCGGCACCCAGCTGGTAGAGGTACTGGACGAGGTTGAAGACGAAGCTGTCGTAGTTGTCCACGACGAGGATGCGGGCGCTCACTTTACGGCCGCCATCCCCTGGTCGACGGTCACGTCGTTGAAGGGGAGCAGTGGCTCCGCCCAAGGGAAGACGTACTGGAAGAGGACGTACACGACGGCGAGGACGAGGACGAGCGAGATCGCCGCCTTCACCCACGCGTTGCCCGGCAGGTGCCTCCAGATGAAGCCGTACATGCGCTGCCTTCCTGCTCCCTGCTCCCCGTGCCACGCCAAGATTAGCCCGCCGATCCCTCCGGCATGGCGTCCTCCACAGGCTGTGTGGATTCCAGGTGCCCCCAGGTGACGAGGCGGTGGCTGTGGCCCCACTCGGGATCGCAGGTGGTCAGGGTCAGATAGCGCCCCGGACCGCGGTATCCGGACTTCACCGGCACGGGATCGACGACCGCGACGTCGGTGGGCACCGTGCGGTAGGGTGCCCGGTCGATCTCGTACGTGTACCAGGTGCGGCCGTCGGTGAGGAGCACCTCGTCGCCCTTACGCAGCCGCGGGAAGTCCTTGAACGGGTCGCCATAGGTGCGCCGGTGGCCGGCGACGGCGAAGTTGCCGATCCCGCCGAGGCGGGCGGTGTCCGCGTAGTGGCCCAGGCCCCGCTTGAGGGTGTCGGTCTCGGTGCCCTGCAGCACCGGCTTGTGCCAGGCGCGCCCGAGCCGGGGGACGTACATGACGGCGAACGCCTTGCCCTGCGGATACGGCGTCACCTTGGGAGCGGGCCGCGCGGAATCCGGCACCTTGTGCGGGGTGGACGGCCGCACGGTGGCGACCGGTTGCGTCGCCCAGCTGTCCTGGAGCCGGTGGATCTCGCGGTCCATGGCGCTGTCGGCCCGTAAGCCGGTCCAGAAGAGCACGTAGACCACGAACAGCACCATCAGCGCGCCCACGGTGACGCACAACTCGCTCAGCGTCCGCACCACCAGGCGCACGGCGATCACCCCACAGGCTTGGCGTAGTGCAGATCCACTGTGCCGGAGTAGCCGGGCAGAGTCACCCGCTTGTCGTCCTCGACTTTCCATCCGAGTCCGTAGGCGTTGACGTACTGCAGGTAGTTCTGGATCGCGGGGCTCCGGTCGATCGCCTTGTGGAGCTTGCCGGGGTCGCCCACCGCCGTGATCTTGTAGGGCGGGGAGTAGACCCGCCCCTGCAGGATGAGGGTGTTGCCGACGCAGCGCACCGCGCTGGTGGAGATCAGCCGCTGGTCCATGACCTTGATGCCCGAGGCGCCGCCCGCCCACAGGGCGTTGACGACGGCCTGCAGGTCCTGCTGGTGGATCACGAGGTCGTTGGGCTGCGGGTCGGGCACGCCGGGGATGAGCGGCGTGGCGTCCGGCGGCGCGTCGTTGAGGGTGACCGAGACGGCGGGGCCGCTCAGCTTGCTGGTGCCGGCCTCCGCCGACAGCCGGTCGAGCATGTCGCGGGTGGCGTCGCTGACCCCGCTGTCGGCGTGGGCGAGGGAGTCGACGTCCTTGCGCACCCCGGAGAGCTCGTTGTCGAGGTCCTCGTTCTGCCGGCTCTTCTCCTGGACCCGGTCCGACAGCCGCAGGAGAGGCTCGTCGGTGCGGATGTCCACACCCTTGGCAGTGTCGAAACTCACCCAGAACAGCAGCCCGGCGAGCGCGAAGACAGCCGCGCTGAGCAGGCGAAGCACCACAGACCGGGCAGAACGGCGGGTGGGGGAGGCGTGGATCGGAGTGCTCACCGTAGCCTTATCTCCTTCCAACCCTTGGAAGCACTACGCTAACGGACGCCCGGCGGCTGGTTTCCCCTGCCGCCCGCCAGATCACACCACACGTCACACGCGCGGTCACGCAGCGCATCGACAGGAGAGTCCCTCGTGCCGAAGTCACGGATCCGCAAGAAGGCAGACTTCACTCCGCCGCCGGCGAAGACCGCCGCCATAAAGCTCAGCACCGGCAGGGGCTGGGTCGCGCCGCTGATGCTGGCGCTCTTCCTGGTCGGCCTGGCGTGGATCGTCATCTTCTATGTGACGCAGGGCAGCTGGCCCGTGGAGCAGCTGGGTAACTGGAACATCGCCGTGGGCTTCGGCTTCATCGCGGGTGGCTTCGTCGTCTCCACGCAGTGGAAGTAGTCGATCGCACAGTTATCCACAACCGTCATCCACAGTGTTGAAAAGGTCGCATGATCTGTGGATAACCACTACCGGGTTGACGCCGGTGTGACCGGTGGTCCGATGTACGGGCCACCGGTCTTTCATTGATCTTGCAGGTCAGACACGGTCTGTGGGGGCCCGAGCACGGCTTGCCCACAGGATGCACAGGACGGCGGTCCTGCTCTGTGGATAACGTCAGATCAACAGAGCGGGTTACGGCCTAACCGGTGATTCTTGCGACGCCGGCCCAGGTCACGACCAGCACCACGGCCAGCACCGCCGCGGCCGTCCCCCACTGCACGAGCGCGCGGCGCTCACGCGGCGCGTAGGCCATCCCGACGGCCACCAGACCGCCGGTGACCAGCCCGCCGATGTGGGCCTGCCAGCTGATGCCCGCCCAGAGGAACGTGAAGGCCAGGTTCAGCGCGAGCAGGATCAGCACCGGGCGCATCTCGTAGCGCAGCCGCCGCATGAAGACCGCCGTCGCGCCGAACAGTCCGAAGATCGCGCCCGAGGCACCGAGCGTCGCGGCGTTCGGAGCCGCCAGCAGCAGTACCAGCGCGCCCCCGCCCAGGCCCGACAGCAGGTAGAGGACGAGATAGCGGGTGCGGCCGAGCAGCCCTTCCAAGGGGGCGCCGATCCACCACAGCGACAGCATGTTGAAGCCGATGTGCCACAGCTCCTGGTGCAGGAACATCGAACTGAGCAACCGGTACCACTGGTCCGCGCCCAGGGCGACGCCGAAGCATCCGGAACGGTCGCAGGCCGCCCCGACGAGCGCCAGGTCGTTCACCACCCGGTCGCCGAGCGCCTGCACGAGCAGGAAGACCGCGAGGTTCAGCCCGATGAGGATCTTGGTCACCAGACGCGGGTCGCCTGCCACGCTGCCGCCCGCGACCGTACGCGGCCCGGTGGCCTGGGCCTCCCGGCGCGCGTCGCGCACGCACTCGGGGCAGTGGAAGCCGACCGAGGCGTTGACCATGCACTCCGGGCAGATGGGCCGCTCGCAGCGGGAGCACCGGATGCCGGTCTCCCGGTCCGGGTGCCGGTAGCAGCGGACCGCCTGGTCGGTCATCTCTCAGCCCTTCACCGCCGAATCGCCCCGCACATCAGACGGACGGGCGGGGCGGTTGAGTTCCCGGGACGCCCTACCGGCGCTCGACGACCACGCTCTCGATGACGACGTCGTCCACCGGACGGTCGGTGCGCGGATTGGTCGGGGTCGTCGCGATGGCGTCCACGACCTTCTGGCTGGCCGGGTCCACGACCTCGCCGAAGATGGTGTGCTTGTGGGTCAGCCAGGTCGTGGGGGACACGGTGATGAAGAACTGCGAGCCGTTGGTCGCGGGCCCGGCGTTCGCCATGGCCACCAGATACGGCCTGGTGAAGGCCAGCTCGGGGTGGAACTCGTCGCCGAACTGGTAGCCCGGGTCGCCGGTGCCGTTGCCCAGCGGGTCGCCGCCCTGGATCATGAAGCCGGAGATGACGCGGTGGAAGACCGTGCCGTCGTAGAGGTGCTCCGTGGAGGGGCGGCCGGTCCGCGGGTCGGTCCACTCGCGGGTGCCCTCGGCGAGCTCGACGAAGTTCTTGACGGTCTTCGGCGCGTGGTCCGGCAGCAGCCGGATGGTGATGTCCCCGTGGTTGGTCCTCAGGGTGGCGTGGAGCTGCTCGGCCACGGGTCTACCTTCCATCAGTCCTCGACGACAGGGACAAATCCTCGCACGTCGGGGCCTGCCCCGCGCCCCGTCGCGACCCGGGCCCGCGGCGGTACCCCGGGCGGGCGCCGGCTTGACCCGGATGCCCGTACGCACATGCCGTTCCCCGTCGTCGCGGGCATGATTTCAAACCGGGTGGAAAGGCGAAAACGTAACGCCACCGAGGAGGAGGTTCTCGTGACCCGCATCGACAGCGTGCGCGACGCAGCCGGAAGGACGAAGGACAGCGTGCGACACGCCGCGGACGTGGTGGCGCCGTACGCCGACACAGCGAAGGGCAGCGCCGCGCACTACGCGGACGAAGCGCGGCTGTATCTGGCGCCGAGGGTGTCGTCGGCCGCCCTGCAGGCCCGCGACGCGGCCCGCCTGCAGTACGACGCCCACCTGGCGTCGCGCGTCGACCAGGCCCTGGCGGCGGTGCCACCAGGAGTGCAGCAGGCCGTCGGCACCGCCGCCCAGCGCACCCGCAGGACGGCACGGCAGGCGGCGGAGTACACGGCCCCGCGCGTGGAGCAGGCGGTCAGCACGGTCCGCTCGGTCGCCCAGCCGGCGGCGGAGGAGGCGGCGGTCCGGGCGGCGGCCGCGGTCGCCGTACTGCGCAGCCACGTCACGGCCGCCGACATCCGCAAGCTGGAGCGCCGCAAGGTCCGGCGTGCCCGCAGCGGGCGTATCGCCAGGGGCTTCCTGCTGGTGGGCCTCGTCGCGGGCGGCGGATTCGCGGCCTGGAAGTGGTGGAGCAAGCAGACCAATCCCGACTGGCTGGTGGAACCCGCGCCCGCCACCGAGGTCGCCGACCGTGCCTCGCTCAACGGCGGGGTCGGCTCCGACGCCGCCTTCGGCAAGGTCGACGGCTCCCCGGTCGACGCCCTCGACCCCGAGGTGCAGGCCAAGCAGGCCGAGGCCGACTCCAAGGACCGGCCCGGCAACGGGGAGACGTATCCGTGAGACGGCCCCCAGCCGCGACGTCATGACGCGGGAGGGCGGCGGACCGCACGGTCCGCCGCCCTCCCGCTGTGCGTACGGGCTCACCGCCGCGCGGGCACCGGCAGGCCGGCGGCCTCCTGGTCCGCCTCGGGGTCGCGGATCTCCGCGGGCACCGCGCGCAGGGCCCAGCGGACGACGACCGCGCCGCAGGCGATGAGCACCGCGCCGGCCAGTGTCGTGACCTGGATGCTGTGGCAGAAGGCGTCCTTGGCGGAGTCCGTCAGCGCGGTCCCCGCCGCGCCCTGGATCCGGGCACCGGCCTCCACCGCCCCGCCGACCGACTCACGCGCGGCCCGTGCCGCGCTGTCGGGCAGCCCGGCGGGCAGCGCCAGGGCGTCGCGGTAGACCGATCCGAGGACGGAGCCGAGAACGGCGATGCCCAGTGAGCCGCCCATCTCCATCGCCGTCTCCGAGACTGCGGCGGCCGCTCCGGTGCGGTCCTTGGGAGCGCTCGCCAGGATCGTGTCGTTGGTGACCGAGACGATCAGGATGATCCCCGTGCCGTTGGCGATCAGCGGGGCCAGCAACTCCCCGTAGGGCGTGCCCGGGTCGGACAGCTGCCCGAGGACCGCGGTGCTCGCCGCCACCAGCACGAGGCCCAGGGCCACGACCCTGGCCCGGCCGAGACGCGGGATCAGCGCGGTGGCGAGCGGCGCGGCGAAGGCGGCGGCGAGCGGGCCGGGAAGCAGCGCCAGGCCCGCGGTGAACGGCGACCAGCCGCGGACGGTCTGGAAGTACATCGCGAAGGCCAGTGACAGCGTGGACGACGCGAAGATCATCACGAGGTTGGCGCCGACCGCGCCGCTGAAGGCCGGGTTGCGGAACAGCCGCAGGTCGATCAGCGGCTCCTCCACGCGGACCTGACGCCGGACGAAGGCCAGCAGGGCCGCGACCCCCACCGCCGCCGCGATCCACACCGGAGCGTGGCCGGCGCCGTCCCGGAAGCCGGTCTTGATCGCGTAGATGGCGCCCAGCACCCCGATCACCGACAGCGGGACACCGGGCCAGTCCAGCCGCCCGGGGCGCGGGTTGCGCGACTCGGGCAGCACCACGGTCCCGGCGATCAGGACGACGGCCATCAGCGGGACGTTGACCAGGAAGACCGAGCCCCACCAGAAGTGGTCCAGCAGCAGCCCGCCGACGACCGGGCCGAGCGCGAAGCTCGCCGCGCCGATGCCGCTGCTGATGCCGATCGCGGTGGTGCGCTCCTTGGGGTCGGCGAAGGCGTGGCGCAGCAAGGACAGGGTCGAGGGGACCATCATCGCGCCGGCCACACCCAGCAGGGCGCGCCCGGCGATGAGCAGCGCCGGGCCGGGGGCGTAGGCGGTGAGCAGCGAGGCACCGCCGAACGCCACGGCGCCCAGCAGCATCAGCCGCTTGCGGCCGAGGCGGTCGCCGAGGTTGCCCATGACGACCAGCAGGCCGCCCATGGCGAAGCCGTAGACATCGGAGATCCACAGGATCTGGGTGCCGCTCGGGTGCATGTCCCTGAGCAGCGACGGGATCGCGTAGTTGAGGACGCTGTTGTCGATGCCGAGGAGCATGGCGGCCAGGCAGCAGACGGCCAGCGCGGCCCATCGGTGGCGGGCGGGGCCGGCGGCCCGCGGGGTCGGGGTGGTGCGTGTCGTCGTCATGGGCGCAACGGTGGCCGGGTGCGCTGACCGGCCGCGCACCGCGCGCTGACCGGTGGCTACCCGCCGGCGGCGGACCCGGTCAGCGCCCGCAGGGCCCGGTCCGCGGAGAGCCCCGCGCCGCGTGCGTACGCCGCCTCGTACCCGGCGGCCCCCAGCGCGGTCCGTACGGCGGCGTCGGTGCGGGCGGTCCCGGGGAGCGCGGGCACCGACGGACCGCGCAGGGCGCGGGCGACGCCGAGGAGTTCGGCGGCCGCGCGGGGGTCGCCCTCGGCGAGCGAGAGATCGGCCCGGGCCTCGGCGAGGGCAGCCGCCAGGGGCAGGTTCCGGGCGCCGTGCGCAGGATCGGCGGCCTCCAGGAAGCGGGCGCGGGCCTGCTCGGTACGGCCTTCCGCCAGGGCGATCCGGCCCAGCGCGATGAGTGTCTCGGTGCGTGCGCCCTCGCCGGTGTACCAGCCGGTCAGGCACTCCGACAGGGCCAGTTCGCACAGCCGGCGCGCCTCGGCCAGGTCGCCCTCCAGCCGCGCGCACTCGCCGAGACCGAGGTGGGCACCGGCGAGCATCTCCCGGGCGCCGGTCCTGCGGGCCAGCTCCAGGCACGCGGCGAAGTCGGCCCGGGCCCGGTCGACCCGGCCCGCACGGACAGCGCTCTTGCCGCGCTCGCCGAGCAGTTCGGCGACGTTCTCCGTGGCACCGATCTCCCGGGCGACCGTCAGTGCCTCGTCCACGAGGCCCGCGGCGCGCGGCAGGTCGCCGCGGGCCCCGGAGAGCCAGGCCAGTTGGGTGAGGGCCAGGGTGGCGCCCCACCGGTCGCCCAGCGTGCGGAAGGCCGCGAGCGCGGTGGTGAACTCCGCCTGCGCCGCCTCGATGTCGCCCTCCACCATCCACCGCTGGAAGCCCGAGCCGATGTGCGTGAGCGCGGTCTGCCAGGGCTCCTCGGCCATCCCGGCCAGCTCCCGCTGGTACACCGCGTACGTCTCGGTGTCGGGGACGCCGGAGAAGGGCGCCCACAGCAGGTTGAGCACGGGGAAGCGGCGGGGCAGGCCGCCGAGCCGGCGCACGACCTCTGCCACGGCGGCGAAGTGCTCGGCGAGTCCGGCCTGGTCGGCGGTGCCGGCGGCGGCCGTCATCACGCACAGCGCGTACTCCTCGTCCAGCCCCTCCGGCGGGCCCGTCCCCGTCGCCCGGAGCAGTTCGACGGCGGGCTGGGCGCCTTCGTAGCGCATACCGCGGAGCATCCAGTACGTGCACAGGGCGGCGAGCAGCCGCAGGGCGACGGCGGTGTCCCCCGCGGCGACCGCGCCGCGCAGGGCGGAGTGCAGGTTGTCGTGGTCGGCGGCCAGGCGGTCCAGCCAGTCGAGCTGTTCGGCCCTCCGCAGATGGGGGTCCGCGGTCAGCGCCAGGTCGAGGAAGCAGGCGGCGTGCGCGCGGCGCAGCCACTCGGTCTCCCCGGCCTCGGCCGCACGGTCGGCGGCGTAGGCGCGGATGGTCTGCAGCAGCAGGTAGCGCGTCCCCCGGGCGGTGCCGCCCTCGGGACGCCGGACGACGAGGAGCGACTTGTCGGCGAGCGAGGCGAGCAGGTCCAGCACGTCGTCGGCGTCGATGCCCGCGGCGCCCGGCACCCCGTCCGGCGGTCCGGCGCAGACCGCCTCGGCCGCGGCGAGGGTCCAGCCGCCGGCGAAGACGGACACCCGGCGCAGGACGGTCCGCTCCTCCTCGGACAGCAGCTCCCAGCTCCAGTCGACGACCCCGCGCAGGGTGCGCTGGCGCGGCTGCGCGGTACGGCTGCCGCGGGACAGCAGCCGGAAGCGGTCTCCCGCGCCGACAACCCCCGGGAGGGCGTCGAGCCGGTCGGCGATCTCGGCTGCGGACAGCGAGCGCAGGCGGGCGGCGGCCAGCTCGATGGCGAGCGGCATGCCGTCCAGGGCCCGGCAGATACGGGCGGCGGCCCCGGGGTCCGGCAGGCCCTGCACGGATCCGGCCGCCGTGGCCCGGTCGGCGAGCAGCCGGACGGCGGGGGAGGCGAGCACAGCGGCGTCGTCCGCCCCTTCCTCGGGCAGCGGGAGCGGCGCGAGCGGGGACAGCGTCTCCCCGGTGATCCCGAGCGCCTCCCTGCTGGTCGCCAGGACGCGCAGGCCGGCGCAGGCGGACAGCAGACCGTGCGTGAGGCGCGCCACGTCGTCGATCAAGTGCTCGCAGTTGTCCAGTACCAGCAACAGGTCGCGATCGGTGAGCGCGGCCGTGAGCCGCGCGAACGGACCGGGGGCGCCCGCCTCCCGGCCGGTGGCGGGCAGCGGACCCGCCTCGCGGAGCCCCAGCGCCCCGGCGACCGCCTGGGGCACCGCCGCTCCGTGGGTCAGGCCGGACAGGTCGACGAAGCACGCCTCCCCGGCGTACCGGCCCGCCGCCTCGACGGCGATCCGGGTCTTGCCCGCGCCGCCCGGCCCGATCAGGGTCACCAGCCGCGCACCGGCCAGCAGCGACCCGATCCGCTCCAGGTCCTCCTCCCGGCCGACGAAGCTGGTGAGCGGCGCCGGCAGCGTGTGCCGCGGAGGCGGTGACCCGACGGGCGGGGCGGCCGGTGTTTCACGTGAAACACCCGAAGCGCGGGAAACAGGCGCCGTACGGACCACCGGGCGGGGGTCTCCGCGCAGCACCGCCAGATGCGTCTCGGCGAGCTCGGGGCCGGGGTCGGCGCCCAGGCTGTCGGCGAGCTCGCGGCGTGTGTCCTCGTACACCGCCAGCGCCTCGGACTGGCGCCCGCAGCTGTACAGCGCCCGCATCAGCTGGGCCGTCAACCGTTCACGGAGCGGGTACGCGGCCACCAGCTCGCGCAGTTCGGCCACCAGCTCACCGTGCCGGTGGGCATCGAGCGTGAGGTCCGCCGCGATCCGGTCCTCCAGCGTCGCGACGCGCAGTTCTTCCAGACGGGTGATCTGCGGCCCGGCGAAGGGCGCGTCACCCACGTCGGACAGAGCGGACCCCCGCCACAGCCCGAGCGCCTCACGGAGCAACCCGGCCGCCCGCTCGGTGCCGCCGGCGGCCAGCGCCCCGCGGCCCTCGGCGGCGAGCCGCTCGAAGCGGTGGACGTCGACCTCGTCCCGGGGTACGGCGAGCCGGTAGCCGCCCGGGTGGCTCTCCACGGGTGCCCCGATCGCGGAGCGCAGCCGGGAGACCTGCGACTGAAGGGCGTTGCCCACACCGGTCGGCGGGTCGTCGCCGTACAGGCCGCCGATCAGGCGCTCGGTGCTGACGATCCGCCCGGCCTCCAGCAGCAGCATCGCGAGCAGCGCGCGGCGGCCGGGCCCGCCCGCCGAAGCGGTGTCCCCGTCGGGCCGCAGGGCCCGCGTCTCCCCCAGAATGCCGAACCGCACGCCGCCGATTGTGCCGCACGGTCCACCCGAACGGGCCAGTCCCTGTCGGTCTAGTCCTCCTGCAGGACGGCGAGGATATTGCCCGCCGGGTCGGTGAACCAGGCGATCGGCGGGCCGCCGGTGCCGCGGGCGACGCCCTTCTCGTCGTGCTCGAAGCCGGGGTAGCGCTCGAAGGTGACGCCGCGCCGGATCAGCTGGTCGACCGCCCGGTCGATGTCGGCGACGGGGAAGTTCAGGACGGTGAACGAGGCCGGGGTGTGGCCGGGCTTCGGGTACACCAGCACCCGGGTGCCGCCCTCGATCCGCAGGGTCAGCAGTCCGTGCTCCGCGCAGACGTCCAGCCCCAGCGTGTCCCCGTAGAACTCCCTGGCCCTCTCGATGTCGTCCACGGCGAAGCCGCTGTACGCCCTCGTTTTTCCGAACATGGCTCCAGCATGCCCAAGCGCCGGACGCACCGCCCTCCGAGCGGGACGGAAAAGACGGCGGGCCGGAACCTCGATGAGGTTCCGGCCCGTCGGGGGACTGTGGAGCCTAGGGGAGTCGAACCCCTGACATCCGCCATGCAAAGACGGCGCTCTACCAACTGAGCTAAGGCCCCGTGCCGCAGACCAGCGTACCGGCTGCCGCGACGATCACCGACCGAGTATCGGTGTCCGTAGGATGACGGGCAAGTTCGCGGCCGCAAAGGTCCCCCGTCAGGAGCCCGCATGGACACCTCGCAGCAGGACGCCACCGCTCGCGCCCGGGAGATGCAGCGCACCTGGTACGGCGAGCCGCTCGGGGCGCTCTTCCGGCGGCTGATGGCCGATCTGGGGCTCAACCAGGCCCGCCTGGCCGGGGTGCTGGGGCTGTCGGCGCCGATGCTGTCGCAGCTGATGAGCGGGCAGCGGGCCAAGATCGGCAACCCCTCGGTCGTGCAGCGGCTCCAGGCGCTGCGCGAGCTCGGCGCGGAGGCCGCCGACGGGATCGTCACCCCCGTGGAGGCGGCCGGACGGATGGAGGAGATCCGCCGGTCCGAGGGCTCCTCGGTGCTGGGTACGACGCAGAGCTCGTCCGCCGGGCAGCCGCTGCCGCCCGCGCGCCGCGTCGTCCACGAACTGCGCACGCTGCTGCGCGCGACGGCGCCGCCCGCCGAGATCGCCGAAGCCGCCGACTCCCTCGCCCCGGCCCACCCCCAACTGGCAGAGTTCCTCCGTGTGTACGGCGCCGGGCCCGCCGAGGACGCGGTGCGGCACTACGAGGCGCACCAGCGGCGGTCACAGGGGGCGGACGCAGGGCATGGGTGAGGTCTTCGCGGGCCGGTACGAGCTCGTCGACCCGGTCGGACGCGGCGGTGCGGGCGCGGTGTGGCGGGCCTGGGACCGGCGGCGCGGCCGCTATGTGGCGGCCAAGGTGCTGCAGCAGAGCGACGCCCACGCGCTGCTGCGCTTCGTCCGCGAGCAGGCGATGCGCATCGACCATCCGCACGTCCTCGCCCCCGCGAGCTGGGCCGCCGACGACGACAAGGTGCTGTTCACCATGGAACTCGTGCGCGGCGGTTCGCTGGCGCACCTCATCGGTGACTACGGCCCGTTGCCCCCGCGCTATGTGTGCGCCCTGCTGGACCAGTTGCTGTCCGGACTGACCGCTGTGCACGCGCAAGGCGTGGTGCACCGCGACATCAAGCCGGCGAACCTCCTGATGGAGGCGACGGGCACCGGCCGCCCGCATCTGCGGCTGTCGGACTTCGGCATCGCGATGCGCAAGGGCGAGCCCCGCCTCACCGCCGCCGACTACGTGGTCGGCACGCCCGGTTACTTCGCGCCCGAGCAGCTGATGGGCGCCGACCCGGACTTCCCGGCCGACCTGTACGCCGCCGGGCTGGTCGCGCTCTACCTCCTGAGCGGCGCCAAGCCGGACGCAGAGGCGGTCGCCACCCAGTACGCGCACGGAATGCCCCGGGCGCCGATCGGCGTCCCCGGACCGTTGTGGGAGGTCGTCGGGACGCTGCTGCAACCCGACCCCGAGGCCCGTTTCCGCACCGCGTCGGGCGCCCGCAAGGCGCTGGCCGCCGCCGTGGAACTGCTGCCCGAAGCGGATCCCTGCGAGGAGCCGGTGGAGGTCTTCGACCAGATCGGCCCGCTCCCCGAGGGCTTCTCCCCCAACGGCCCGGTGCGCCGGGCGCCGGGGGCCGAGAAGGCGGAGCACACCGAGCGCGCGGAGGGCACGGAGGACACCGGCAGCTTTCGTCTGCCGCCGCCGCTGCCATCGGTGCCCGCGGCACCGGACGCGATGCCGTCCGCCCGCGTTCCCGCCGTTCCCCCGACCCCGCCGACGCGGCCCCCCGCCGCCCCTGCGCCCACGCGCCCGTACACGGCGGGCGACGGGAGAGCGGGCACGCCGCCCCTTCCCGCACACCACCGCTCCGGTCCCCTCGGGACGCACCGTCCGGGCCCTCCCGCCACGGTGGTCGTGCCCGTGCTGCTCGTGGCCGCGCTGTGCTTCGCCTTCGGCATCTGGGCGCTGTCGGTCTCCTCCTGAGGCCGCGCCGCATCACCCGCCGGATCACGCCCCGGTGCGCCGCCGGGCGGACGCGACCCACACCGCCAGCGACAGCAGCAGTACGCTCCCCGCGCCCAGGGAGGCGAACCCGGCCAGCCGCAGGGCCGATTCGCCGCCGGAGCTCTCCTCCCCCGGCAGGCCGAGGTCGGCGGTCGGGTCGCCGTCGTACCGCGGAGCGGCCTGCGCCTCGCCCTCCAGGCCGACCCGCAGCGTGACGGGAATCGGGCCGCGCACAAATCCCGCGACGTCCCGGTGGACGGTGACCGCCACGTAGTACGGGCCGGCGAAGCGTGCCGCCGAGACCCTTTCGTCGGGCTCCCAGCGGTTGGCGTAGGCGACCTTCCCGGTGGTCGCCGTGACGGAGGTCTGCTTCCCGGAGTACGCGCCCCCGGCGCCGCCGACAAAGCCCCAGCGCGGGTTGTAGAGCTCCACACGCACGCCCGAGGCCGCGAAGCCGCCGGCCTTCGTCACGGGCGCGTTGGCGAACTCGGCGTCGATCCAGGCCTCTCGCCCCCAGTCCACCGGCACCTCGTAGAAACGGGTCTGCCCGGGCGGCACTTCGTCCTTCCACACGCCCGCGCCGAGTTCCGCCGCCCCGGCGACGTCGGATCCGCCCGCCACCCCCCGCGCGGTCCCGGCCGCGGGCGCGGGAGGCCGCGTGCCCGCGCTCACGGCAGGTCCCGGCGTGGCGCCGGTGACGAGTGGCGGCTCGGTCGTGAGGCGTATCTGCAGCGGCCACGGCGCCGGGTCGGAGGTGGCGGCGGACCTGCGGGTCACGGAAAGGACGTAGGCGTGCGCCTCCTGACACGGCTCGTCGGCGCCGATCGTGCGCTTGACCCAGGTGCCCAGCGGCCGGGCGGCGCCGTCGCCGGAGAAGGTGCGGTGGTCGCTGTCGCAGCGGGTGCCGTCGGTGCTCTCCAGGCTCAGGTCGACACCGTCCCCGAACGCGACCTCGCTGCCCGGCCCGGGGAGCGCGAAGACGGCGAGGTAGGCCGATTTCTCCGCATCGAGCTGGACGGCGTAGTGCCGCGCCTCCCCGCCCGGGGGCAGGGTGTCCCGGTACAGCACACCGGCCGTCAGTTGAGGGGCGTCGGCCGTGCTGGGCCGGCCCCGGACCACCTCGCCCCGCGGCTGCCGGCCCGGCGCTGCGGAGTCGGCGAAGGCCGTCCCCGCCGGCCCGGTGGGCAGCAGGAACGCGGCCACCACGGCCGCCACCGTCCTGCGGATCACGTGTGGCCCCTCCGCCGCCGGCTCAGCGCGGCCACCCCCGCGACCCCCGCGAGCGCCACCGCGCCGCCGGCCCCCGCCGCGACCACGTCGCCCGCGGTCATGAATCCTCCCCCGTGCCTACCGCCGCCCGGCGCGGCCGCCGCGACGTCCGTCCCGGCCTCCTCGGACGGCGAACCGCCGCCCAGCGCCGCCGCCTTGTACTGCGGACCGGCCAGCTCCGTCCCCGCCACGTCCACGCGCAGCACAACCTTCACCACCGCGCCACGGGCGATGCGCGCCGCACCCGGCCCCAGGGACACGGCGACGTAGTAGTCGCCACTGGTGCGGGCGCCCGGCGCCGCGCTCCCGGCGACCCAGCGGTTGGTCCATGTCACCGGCACCGTACCGAGCCCCACCGACACGGGGCGCCCCGTGTAGGCACGCCGCTGCGAGACGCCGGAGGCGTCGTCCACGGTCTGCCGGTCCGGACCGTAGGCCGCCGTCGCCACGAAGGAGGGCGCCGTCGGGCCGTCCGCGTCCCGCACGGGCACATCGGCGAACTCCGCGGCGTACACCAGCCGTTGTCCCCAGCCCACCCGCACCTTGTAGAAGCGGGTCCGCCCGGGCGGCAGCGCGTCCCGCCACACGCCTCTGCTCAGCCGCAGCGCGTCGTTGAAGCCGCTGCCGCCCTCGACGTCGCGGGGCGTCCCGGCCATCGGCGGGGGCGCCTCCCCGAACCGCGTCGCGGCGGGTGCCGGGGTGGTCCCGGCGGCGAGCGGGGCCTCGGTGCCGTAGCGCAGTTCGACCGGCCAACGCTCCCGGTCCGAGCCGGCGTCGCTGGTGCGGTGCACGGACAGCGCGTAGCGCCCTGACGTGTCGCAGCCGCCGTGCCCGTCGGCGGACGGGACGCGGCTGACGGCCCCGCTGAGCACCATGGCGCCCTCGTTCTGCCCGAAGTGCGCGAAGTCCGTTCCGCAGGCCGGGGAGTACCGGCCCGGGGCGCCGAGCCGCAGTTCGATCCCGTCGCCGTGGGCGACCTCGACGCCGGTGCGCGGCACCGCGGTGACCGCCAGGTCGGCGGTTGTGGCGGCGTCCAGATCGACCGCGTACCAGCGCGTCTCACCGGGTCCGAGGGTGTCCGTGTACTGACCCGGCGTCAGGATCGCCGCGGTCTTGTCGCTGCCGCCCCCGCTCACCCGCCGGCCCTGCGGGCGGTACGCGTTCGCGTTCGCGTTCGCGACGAGCGTCGAGGCCGGGGTCAACTGCCGTGCCGGCGCCGCCGCGTAGGACACATCGTGGCCGTTGCCGCGACCGGCGGCGGCTGCGACGCACTCCACCTGCCGCCGCGAGCTTCCGCGCACCCGGAGACCGAGCGCACCGATCCGCGGGCCGGCGCCCTCGCGCTCGGCCCCGGCCACCGGTTCGGCCGCCGGCGTGCAGGGCTGGCCTGCTCTGCAGACACCCTCCGCGTCGGAGACCGGCACGTCGGCGTCGCCGGAGGCCTTCGGGGCCGTCCGGTCCAACGGGCGCACGGGCCGCACCGGGCGTGTGTCGTCACAGCCGTACTCCTTGGCGCCGTGCACCCCCACGAACGCGCCGACGGCGTTCCCGGCGGCCGTCGCCGTGGCACCCTCCATGGAGCCGGCAGAGGAGTCCAGCACCATGGCGGGCTTCTCGGCCACCACCGGGCCCGCTCCGGCCGCGAGCAGCGCCACGCCCACGGCGCACACCAGCGGGGCCGTGCGCGGCGCGTGCCCGTACGCCGGCAGCGCCTTTCCTCGTCGCATGTGCCGTTCCCCCTCGCACATCGTCGGCTGCGGCGACGCTAGTGATTTGCGAGAGCAAATTCAAGGGGATCCCGTCACGGTCAGGCAACGACGAAGCCCCGGCCACACCGTGGCCGGGGCTTCGGGAAACCTTGGGATGCGGGCCTTGCCCGCCTCAGACGCTCGCGCCGGAACCGGCGGGAACGGAGTCGGTCGCCTCCGTCCACAGGTCCTGCTCGGCGCGGTCCGCCTGGATCTGGCGGTACACGAGAAGACCGCCGATGGCGGCCAGTGCGACCAGGAGCAACTTCTTCACCGCGCGACCTCGTCCTTCTTGCGTTGGGGGGTCCTCCGACCAGCCCGACTATACACACCGGTCGATATCGAACGGTGATCTGTCTATCCACCCCAACGGTAGTACGTGAGGTGAGGAAACGGTCCGTCCGGATGAAAGCCGAGGCCCGAACCCAGGTCGTGCCGGGTGCTGCGTCGAACCCGTCGTCTCTCCCCTCACCGGGCCGGTTCCACGTGAAACCGGGCCGGCAGAGCCGCACCGGCCCCGCCTCGCACACCCGCCGACGCCAGTGGGGGCCCCGGCCTCGGCGGACGCAACAAGGCCCGCAATAGGAACGTTTGGAACGCCGCCCGCGGCGTGCACAGACTCGCGCAACCGCGCAGGGACCGGCCCGGCGCTGACCACCTGGCCGCGGGCCGCCCACCGGGAAGGAAGCGAGCGAGGAGGGAGGGCCGGCGGGAATCCGGGGAGCGACGGGGAAACATCCGCCGGGGCGGAGCGCCACGGCGCACGGCCGTGAGGCGCGTCACGCGTCACGATCCGCCCTGCCCCGGCCGGTATCCCCCGGGAATGCCGAAGGACCCCGGGAAATCTCCCGGGGCCCTTCACGCTGGTGGGGCTAACAGGACTTGAACCTGTGGCCTCTTCCTTATCAGGGAAGCGCTCTAACCGTCTGAGCTATAGCCCCGCGCTGCGTCGCGTTGAAAGATTAGCGCACGCGGGGCCATGTCCCAAAATCGGTTACTCGTCCTCCGCCAGGGTCAGCTCGACGCCGCCGACCATGCCCGCCGACATGTTGTAGATGAAGGCGCCGAGCGTGGCCAGGGCGGTGGCCAGCACCACGTCGATGACGGCGATGACCGACGTGAAGGTCAGCACCCGCGACAGCGACAGGAACGACACCAGGTCGAAGCCGCCGTCCGAGCCGGACGAGGTGGCCTCGCTGAGGGTGCCGCCGACCGTGCTGAAGACGCCGATGGTGTCGAGCACCATCCACAGGACGGCGACCGCCACGATCGTGCAGACGCCCAGCGCGATGGAGAGCAGGAAGCTGACCTTCATCACCGACCACGGGTCGGCCTTGGCCACCCGCAGCCGGGCCTTGCGGGTCCGCGGGACCTGCCGGGCCGCCGGGCGGGGCTGGCGGACGCCGGCGGTGGCCGGGGGCCCCGCCGGGGGCGCGTACGCCTGCGGCGGCTGGTGCGGGCCCTGGGGGGCCTGCTGAGGCTGCTCGGGGGCGCCGGGCACGGCCCCGTAGGTCTGCGTCTGCTGTCGCACCGCGTGCTGGTGGTGCGGCGGACGGGTGTCAGTCACGGTGGTTCCCCCCTGATGCGGGCCGCTGTCCGTACGTGAGCCAGGGGCACCACCGATCGCGTCCGGTACCGCAGCCGGCATCGGCTGCGGTCCTTCCGCGCCCGTCCCACCCGCGGCGCCCTCGGCTCCACTCACGGCTACTTACTCCTCCGACTCGGCGGCCGCGGGCTGCTCGCCCTCGGCCTCTTCGGCGGCGACGACCTCTTCGGCCTCCGCCCCCGCCTCGGCATTGCGTGCGATGCCCACAACGGCATCCTTCTTACCGAGGTTGATCAGTTGGACGCCCATGGTGTCACGCCCGGTCTCGCGGATCTCGTTGACGCGGGTGCGGATCACTCCGCCGCCGAGTGTGATGGCAAGGATCTCATCCGTTTCCTCGACCACCAGCGCCCCGACCAGTGAACCCCGGTCCTCGACGATCTTCGCCGCCTTGATGCCGAGTCCGCCGCGGCCCTGGACCCGGTACTCGTCCACACTGGTCCGCTTGGCGTACCCGCCATCGGTGGCGGTGAAGACGAACGTACCCGGTCGCACGACATTCATCGAGAGCAGTTCGTCCCCTTCGCGGAAGCTCATGCCCTTGACGCCCGATGTCGCCCGGCCCATCGGCCGCAGCGCGTCGTCCGTCGCCGTGAAGCGGATGGACTGCGCCTTGCGGCTCACCAGGAGCAGGTCGTCGTCCGGGCCGACCAGTTCCGCACCGATCAGCAGGTCCTCGCCGCCGTCCTCGGTCTCCCGGAGGTTGATCGCGATGACACCGCCCGAACGGGGCGAGTCGTAGTCCTTGAGCGAGGTCTTCTTCACCAGGCCCGAACGGGTGGCCAGCACCAGGTAGGGCGCCGCGTTGTAGTCGCGAATGGCCAGCACCTGGGCGATCTGCTCGTCCGGCTGGAAGGCCAGCAGGTTGGCCACGTGCTGCCCGCGGGCGTCACGGCCGGCGTCCGGCAGCTCGTAGGCCTTGGCCCGGTAGACCCGGCCCTTGTTCGTGAAGAACAGCAGCCAGTGGTGGGTGGTGGTGACGAAGAAGTGGTCGACGATGTCGTCTTCCTTCAGCTTCGTGCCGCGCACGCCCTTGCCGCCGCGCTTCTGGGAGCGGTAGTCGTCCGTCTTGGTGCGCTTGACGTATCCGCCGCGGGAGATCGTGATGACGATGTCCTCCTCGGCGATCAGGTCCTCGATGGACATGTCGCCGTCGAAGGGCACCAGTGCCGAGCGCCGGTCGTCGCCGAACTTCTCGACGATCGCCGTCAGCTCCGTGCTGATGATGCCGCGCTGCATCTCGGGCGAGGCCAGGATGCGGTTGTACTCGTTGATCTTGGCCTGGAGCTCGTCGTGCTCCTGGACGATCTTCTGCCGCTCCAGGGCCGCCAGGCGGCGGAGCTGCATCTCCAGGATCGCGTTGGCCTGGATCTCGTCGATCTCCAGCAGACCCATCAGGCCTTCACGCGCCACGTCGACCGTCGCGCTGCGCCGGATCAGGGCGATGACCTCGTCGATCGCGTCCAGGGCCTTCAGCAGACCGCGCAGGATGTGGGCGCGCTCCTCGGCCTTGCGCAGCCGGAAGCGGGTCCGGCGGACGATGACCTCGATCTGGTGGGTCACCCACTGCTTGATGAACTGGTCGAGCGAGAGCGTGCGCGGCACGCCGTCGACCAGCGCGAGCATGTTGGCGCCGAAGTTCGTCTGCAGGTCCGTGTGCTTGTAGAGGTTGTTCAGCACGACCTTGGCGACGGCGTCGCGCTTGAGCACGATCACCAGGCGCTGGCCGGTGCGCGACGAGGTCTCGTCGCGGACGTCGGCGATGCCACCGACACGGCCGTCCTTCACCAGGTCGGCGATCTTCTGGGCCAGGTTGTCCGGGTTCACCTGGTACGGCAGCTCGGTGACGACCAGGCACTGCCGGCCCTGGATCTCCTCGACCTCGACAACCGCGCGCATCGTGATGGAGCCGCGGCCGGTGCGGTAGGCCTCCTCGATGCCCCTGCGGCCCACCACCAGGGCGCCGGTCGGGAAGTCGGGGCCCTTGATGCGCTCGATGAGGGCTTCCAGCAGCTCCTCGCTGGACGCGTCGGGGTTGGCCAGGCACCACTGGGCGCCCTCGGCGACCTCGCGCAGGTTGTGCGGCGGGATGTTGGTCGCCATGCCGACCGCGATGCCGGCGGAGCCGTTGATCAGCAGGTTGGGGAAGCGCGACGGCAGGACCGTCGGCTCCTGGTTGCGGCCGTCGTAGTTGTCCTGGAAGTCGACGGTCTCCTCGTCGATGTCCCGGACCATCTCCATGGACAGCGGCGCCATCTTGCACTCGGTGTACCGCATGGCGGCCGCCGGGTCGTTGCCCGGGGAACCGAAGTTGCCGTTGCTGTCGACCAGCGGCATGCGCATCGACCACGGCTGCGCGAGGCGGACCAGCGCGTCGTAGATCGAGGAGTCGCCGTGCGGGTGGTAAGTGCCCATGACGTCGCCGACGACGCGGGCGCACTTGTAGAAGCCGCGCTCGGGGCGGTAGCCGCCGTCGTACATCGCGTACAGCACGCGGCGGTGGACGGGCTTGAGTCCGTCGCGGACGTCGGGCAGCGCGCGGGAGACGATGACGGACATCGCGTAGTCGAGGTAACTGCGCTGCATCTCCGTCTCGAGCCCCACGGGCTCGATCCGCATGGTGTCCGTCGCGGCGCCCTCGGGGCCCTCGGGCGTGACGGGGGTCTTGTCGTCGGCCATTGCTGGTCAAAGTCCTTTCGAGCTGCGGCTGATGGGGGCCGACTCAGATGTCGAGGAAGCGGACATCCTTGGCGTTGCGCTGGATGAAGGAGCGCCGGGCCTCGACGTCCTCGCCCATCAGCACCGAGAAGAGGTCGTCGGCGAGGGCAGCGTCGTCCAGGGTGACCTGGCCCAGCACACGGTGGTCGACGTCCATCGTGGTGACCCGCAGCTCCTCGGCGTTCATCTCGCCGAGGCCCTTGAAGCGCTGGATCGAGTCCTCGCGCACGCGCTTGCCGTTCTGCCGCCCCAGCTCGATCAGGGCGTCACGCTCGGAGTCGGAGTACGCGTACTCGAAGTCGTCCCGGCCCCACTTGATCTTGTAGAGCGGGGGACGCGAGAGGTACACGTGCCCGGCCTCGACCAGCGGACGCATGAAGCGGAACAGGAAGGTCAGCAGCAGGGTGTTGATGTGCTGGCCGTCGACGTCGGCGTCCGCCATCAGGATGATCTTGTGATACCGCAGCCGGGAGATGTCGAAGTCCTCGTGCACACCGGTGCCGAAGGCCGAGATCAGCGCCTGGATCTCGGTGTTCTGCAGGATCTTGTCGATCCGCGCCTTCTCCACGTTCAGGATCTTGCCGCGGATCGGGAGGATCGCCTGGTACTGCGGGTTGCGGCCGGACTTGGCCGAACCGCCGGCGGAGTCACCCTCGACGATGAAGATCTCGCACTTGCTGGGGTCGTTGGACTGGCAGTCGCTCAGCTTGCCCGGCAGCGACGCCGTCTCCAGCAGTCCCTTGCGGCGCGTCAGGTCGCGCGCCTTGCGCGCGGCGACACGGGCGGTGGCCGCCTGGATCGACTTGCGGATGATGTCCGCGGCCTCGTTGGGGTTGCGGTCCAGCCAGTCCGTCAGGTGCTCGTGCACGACCTTCTGGACGAAGGTCTTCGCCTCGGTGTTGCCGAGCTTGGTCTTGGTCTGGCCCTCGAACTGCGGCTCGCCGAGCTTGACCGAGATGATTGCCGTCAGACCCTCGCGGATGTCCTCGCCCGTGAGGTTGTCGTCCTTCTCGCGGAGGAACTTCTTCTCCCGCGCGTACTTGTTGACCAGCGTGGTCAACGCGGCGCGGAAGCCCTCCTCGTGAGTGCCGCCCTCGTGGGTGTGGATGGTGTTCGCGAAGCTGTAGACACCCTCGCTGTACTGGGTGTTCCACTGCATCGCGACCTCGAGCGACAGGAGGCGCTCCTTGTCCTCCGCCTCGATGTCGATCACCGAGGGGTGGACCGTCTCGCCCTTGCGCGAGTTGAGGTACTTCACGAAGTCGACGATGCCGCCCTCGTAGTGGTACGAGACGGTGCGCGGCTCGCCCTCGTTCTCGACGTCCGCGTGCTCGGGGCGCTCGTCGGTCAGCGAGATCGTCAGGCCCTTGTTGAGGAAGGCCATCTCCTGGAAACGCCGCGACAGCGTCTCGAAGGAGTACTCGGTGGTCTCGAAGATGTCGCCGTCGGCCCAGAACGTCACGCTCGTACCGGTCTCCGAGACCGGCTCGTTCTTCTGCAGCGGGGCGGTGGGGACACCGAGCTTGTAGTCCTGGGTCCAGCGGAAGCCCTCACGCTTGACCTCGACCGCGACCCTGTTCGACAGGGCGTTCACCACGGAGACGCCGACGCCGTGCAGACCGCCGGAGACGGCGTAGCCGCCGCCGCCGAACTTGCCGCCCGCGTGCAGCACGGTGAGGACGACCTCGACGGCCGGCTTGCCCTCGGACGGCACGATGTCCACCGGGATGCCGCGGCCGTTGTCGATCACGCGCACGCCGCCGTCGGCGAGGATCGTGACCAGGATGGTGTCCGCGTGACCGGCCAGCGCCTCGTCGACGGAGTTGTCGACGACCTCGTACACCAGGTGGTGCAGGCCGCGCTCGCCCGTCGAGCCGATGTACATGCCCGGGCGCTTGCGAACCGCGTCCAGGCCCTCGAGGACGGTGATCGCGCTGGCGTCGTACGCGCCCCCGTGCGGGGGCGCGGCGGAGCCGTCGGCTGCGGACGTATTGATCTCGTTGGGGTTGCCGGAATCGGCCACGAAGCGCCCTTTCTGGCACAGCATGAGCCGGGACCCGCGGAGCGGGTTCGGCTGCATCACTTCGACATCGATCGACGGGTCCCGCTGGGATCCCCCAGTGCCGGAGGCCAGGGGCGGGCGTCTTGCCACCAGTCTACCGGTAGCGCCGACATAGATGGGGCTTTGGCGGTACCTGAGTTCCCGTGTACCCGACGGAAGTGCCTCCATCCGACTCCCTACACGCGCACCGGGTCTCAAAACCGCTCACGCGGGCGCACAGGGCTTCGACCTGATTACGCACAGCAGGTTTCCGGCCTATCCGTACGTATCGCCCGGCCCACGGCTCCCGGGAGCCCTCAGACGACCGTAGGAACGCACCGGTCCCCCCGGTCCCAGGACTTTGATCAGCTTGACCGTGCCGTGACCGAGATCGGCATTCAGCCTGGCCACCAGGGTCGGGGCGAGCAGCCGCAGCTGGGTCGCCCAGGCCGTGGAGTCGCACTGGACGGTGAGGACCCGCTCCTCCTCGTCGTACCGCTGCGGCTGGCAGTGCAGCGCCACGTCGTCACCGACCAATTGCGGCCAGCGCCCCATCACCCCGCCGACGGCGGCCGGGGCCTCCCAGCCGCGCTCGGTGATCAGGCGGCTGATCGCCGCGCCGAGCGGCAGCGGATCGCGGCCGTCGGCCCGGGCGCCACTGCGCAGCCCGCCGCGGCGGGCCTGCTTCTTCTGCTGGGCCGCGGCGCCCTTGGCCCGCGCCTGCTCCTTGGCCGCGCGCAGCGCCACGCGCGCCAGGTCGACGCCGGACAGCGGCTTGTCCTGCGCGGGAGGTTGTGCCTGCTGCTCGCTCATACCCGCTCCACGCCGCCGCTCTCCACCGCGTAACGGGCGCCGACCAGCACGCCCGGCACGTCGTCGTCCACGGCCGCCGTCACGAGCACCTGCTCGCCGGGGGCCACCAGTTCCGCCAGGCGGTCGCGGCGCCGGGCGTCCAGCTCGGCGAAGACGTCGTCGAGCACCAGCACCGGCTCACCGCCGTCGGCGCACAGCAGGTCGTACGAGGCCAGCCGCAGGGCCAGGGCGTACGACCAGGACTCCCCGTGGCTCGCGTACCCCTTGGCGGGAAGCCGGCCCAGGTTCAGGGACAGGTCGTCGCGGTGCGGGCCGACGAGGGTGACCCCGCGCTCGATCTCCTGCTTGCGGACCTCCCCGAGGGCCTCCAGCAGCAGTCCGTACAGCTCCTCACGGCCGGACGCCCCGGCGATGCGCTCGCCGACCGAGCTGCGGTACTCCAGCGCGACCGGCCCGCCGCCCGGTGCCAGCTGCTCGTACGCCTTGTCGGCCAGCGGCTGCAGCGCGTGCGTGAGGTCCAGGCGCTGGGCCAGCAGCTCGGCCCCGGCCCGGGCCAGATGCTGGTCCCACACGTCGAGGGTGGACAGGTCGGCGCCGCGGCCACCGTGCCGGCGGGCCATGGCCGCCGACTTGAGCAGGGTGTTGCGCTGCTTGAGCACCCGCTCGTAGTCGCTGCGCACGCCCGCCATCCGGGGCGCGCGGGCGGTCAGCAGCTCGTCGAGGAACCGCCGGCGCTCCCCGGGATCGCCCTTGACCAGGGCCAGGTCCTCGGGAGCGAACAGCACGGTCCTGACTATGCCCAGCAGGTCGCGCGGGCGGACCTGCGAGGAGCGGTTGAGACGGGCGCGATTGGCGCGGCCGGGGTTGATCTCCAGCTCCACCAGCTGCTGGCGGTCGCCCTGGACCACGGCCGCCCGCACGATCGCGCGGTCCGCGCCCATACGCACCAGCGGGGCGTCACTGGCGACCCGGTGGCTGGCGAGGGTGGCCAGATAGCCGACCGCCTCGACCAGGTTGGTCTTGCCCTGGCCGTTGGGCCCGACGAAAGCGGTGACGCCCGGGTCGAGCGGGACCTCGACCCGGGCGTAGGAGCGGAAGTCGGCGAGCGACAGATGCGCGACGTGCATGGCTGTGCGACGCCTCCTTCCCTCGTGGGCGCGGTGGGCACCCGGTGGACATGACTGCTTGCGCGGCTACTTCTTGGTCTCGACGGCGTGGCCGCCGAACTGGTTGCGCAGCGCGGCGATCATCTTCATCTGCGGGGAGTCGTCCTGCCGGGAGGCGAAGCGCGCGAAGAGCGACGCGGTGATCGCGGGCAGCGGCACGGCGTTGTCGATGGCGGCCTCGACCGTCCAGCGGCCCTCGCCGGAGTCCTCGGCGTACCCCTTGAGCTTTTCCAGGTGCTCGTCGTCGTCGAGGGCGTTGACGGCCAGGTCCAGCAGCCAGGAACGGATCACCGTGCCCTCCTGCCAGGACCGGAAGACCTCGCGCACATCGGTGACGGAGTCGACCTTCTCCAGCAGCTCCCAGCCCTCGGCGTAGGCCTGCATCATGGCGTACTCGATGCCGTTGTGGACCATCTTCGCGAAGTGCCCCGCGCCGACCCTGCCCGCGTGCACCGACCCGAAGTTGCCCACCGGCTTGAGGGCGTTGAAGACCGGCTGGACCTTCTCGACGTGCTCGGCGTCGCCGCCGTACATCAGCGCGTAGCCGTTCTGCAGGCCCCACACGCCGCCGGAGACACCGCAGTCGACGAAGCCGATGCCCTTGGCGGCCAGCTCCTCGGCGTGCTTCTCGTCGTCCGTCCAGCGGGAGTTGCCGCCGTCGACCACCACGTCACCGGGCGACAGCAGCTCGCCCAGCTCGTCGATGGTGGACTGGGTCGCGGCGCCGGCCGGCACCATCACCCAGACCACCCGCGGCGCCTCCAGCTTGTCCACAAGCTCTTGCAGGCTGTGGACATCGGCGAGGTCCGGGTTGCGGTCGTAGCCGATGACCGTGTGTCCGGCCTGGCGG
This sequence comes from Streptomyces sp. MI02-7b, assembly GCF_033793585.1. NCBI lineage: Bacteria > Bacillati > Actinomycetota > Actinomycetes > Kitasatosporales > Streptomycetaceae > Streptomyces > Streptomyces sp. MI02-7b. The sequence goes on from NZ_JARAWX010000020.1 coordinate 80,365, forward strand.
ATGCGGGTGCGCATGTTCCCGCCCATCTTGCCGAGACCGATGAGACCGAGCTCCATCGTTGATCCTTCGTTCGAAGCCTGCCTGACCTAGGTCGAGCCTACGTCGGCCCCTGAGGGCCGACGTGACCGGACAGGCCTCGCATCAGCCGGACAGCCGGACCGGCATGATGAGGTACTTGTACGCGTCGTCCGCCTCGGCGTCGACCGCCGGACGGCCGCTCAGCAGCGCGGGCTTGGTGGACGTGGTGAACGACAACTGCGCCACGGGGGAGTCGATCGCGCTCAGCCCGTCCAGCAGGAAGGTCGGGTTGAAGGCGATCGAGATGTCGTCGCCGTCCAGCTTGGCGTCCACCCGCTCCACAGCCTGTGCATCGTCGCTGGACCCGGCCTCCAGGGTCAGCACGCCCTGCTCGAAGCTCAGCCGCACCGGCGTGTTGCGCTCGGCCACGAGGGCGACGCGCTTGACGGCCTCGACGAACGGGGCGGTCTCGATGACGGCGACGGAGTTGAACTCGGTCGGGAAGAGGGTGCGGTACTTCGGCAGGTCGCCCTCGAGCAGCCGGGTCGTCGTACGGCGGCCCGCGCCCTCGAAACCGATCAGGCCCTCGCCCGCGCCGGAGCCGGCCAGGGCGATGGAGACGGAGTCCCCGTTGGTGAGCGACTTGGCGGTGTCCAGCAGCGTCTTGGCGGGCACCAGGGCGACCGCGGAGATGTCCGGGGTCTCCGGCTTCCACAGGAACTCGCGGACCGCGAAGCGGTAGCGGTCGGTGGCGGCCAGGGTGACGGTGTCGCCCTCGATCTCGATGCGCACACCCGTGAGCACCGGCAGGGTGTCGTCACGGCCGGCGGCGATGGCGACCTGGGCGGCGGCCGCGGCGAAGACCTCGCCGGGGACGGTGCCGGAAGCGGTGGGCATCGCGGGCAGCGCAGGGTACTCGTCCACAGGCAGGGTGTGGAGTGTGAATCGCGAGCTGCCGCAGACGACGGTCACGCGCACACCGTCGGTGGAGATCTCCACAGGCCTGTTGGGAAGTGCCCGCGAGATGTCGGCGAGCAGCCGGCCGGAGACCAGGACCGTGCCGTCCTCCTCGACGTCGGCCTCGACGGAGACCCGGGCCGAGACCTCGTAGTCGAAGCCGGACAGGCTCAGCTGGCCCTCCTCGGCCTTCAGCAGCAGCCCTGCGAGGACCGGCACCGGGGGACGGGCCGGGAGACTGCGGGCCGCCCAGGCCACTGCCTCCGCGAGTACATCGCGCTCCACCCGGATCTTCACCGGAACCGCCTCCTGCTGTTGCTGGCTGTCTGTGGCCGAACTGTCTCTTGGCCCTGCTGGCCCTCTTGCCGGGGAACAGTCTGACAGCCGCCACCGACATGCGGTGCGCGTTGGGGTCAAGCCGGAGCGGGAGGGGTCGGGCGGTCGACGGCTCGTTTGTGCACAGGCCCCGCTTCGAAGCAGGTCTCCCGGTATCTATCCCTGGTCGTAGTAATAGGGGGTGTGGATACCGTGGATAAGTGGTCTCTGCGCAGGTCAGACCGCGTTTTTTATCCACCGCGCCTGTGGGTGGCGCCCGTGGACAAACAGCCCCGTCTGTGGACAGCCCGACGTTGTGCACACCCGATGCACAGGACAGGCCTGGTTCTCCCCAGCACTGTCCCCAGGAATACCCAGGTTCTCCCCAGCCCAACCCACCACGTTGGTGTGACGCGGTTCACTCCGACCGGTGAGAGGTCGTGTCGGGTTGCCGAACAGTGGACAGAACTGTGGAGAAGCCGGTCCCGGGTGGGGACAACCGCCCTGTTCCTGTGGGCGGCCGGTGGACAACTTCGTGGACGCCCCTGTGGGCGGCCGGCACGTCCACAGTCTGTGGATCCGGGTTGCCCACAAATCCACACGCCTCCCAGCAGGCGCGATGAGTCTCCCACAGCACCGCCTGTGGACGAGTTCTGGACAACTCGGGCATCCCCAGGCTGTGGACGGGGACAACCGGGCCATTGCTGTGGAGAGACGTTCCTGTGCACACCATGCGGCCGGCGCGTTCGAACAAAGCGAAGCGCCCCGGGAGTTGGACCCGGGGCGCTGAGGACGCGTGGAGACCGCCGAAGCGGTCGTGAGGAGGCCGCGATCAGCTCTTGATGCGGTTGGTGAGCTCGGTGACCTGGTTGTAGATGGACCGCCGCTCCGCCATGAGGGAGCGGATCTTCCGGTCGGCGTGCATCACCGTCGTGTGGTCGCGGCCGCCGAAGAGCGCGCCGATCTTCGGCAGCGAGAGGTCGGTGAGCTCACGGCAGAGATACATGGCGATCTGGCGGGCGGTGACCAGCACCCGGCTCCGGGAGGAGCCGGAGAGGTCCTCCACGTCCAGTCCGAAGTAGGAGGCCGTCTCGGCCATGATCGCCTGGCCGCTGATCTCCGGCACGGAGTCCTCGCCGCCAGGGATCAGGTCCTTCAGCACGATCTCGGTCAGCTGGAGGTCGACCGGCTGCCGGTTGAGGCTCGCGAACGCGGTCACCCGGATCAGCGCGCCCTCCAGCTCGCGGATGTTGCGCGAGATCCGGGAGGCGATGAACTCCAGCACCTCCGGCGGGGCGTTGAGCTGCTCCTGAACGGCCTTCTTGCGCAGGATCGCGATCCGGGTCTCCAGCTCCGGCGGCTGGACGTCGGTGATCAGGCCCCACTCGAAGCGGTTGCGCAGCCGGTCCTCCAGAGTGACCAGCTGCTTGGGCGGCCGGTCGGAGGACAGCACGATCTGCTTGTTCGCGTTGTGCAGGGTGTTGAAGGTGTGGAAGAACTCCTCCTGCGTCGACTCCTTGCTCGCCAGGAACTGGATGTCGTCGACGAGCAGGATGTCCATGTCGCGGTACCGCTTGCGGAACGCGTCCGCCTTGCCGTCGCGGATGGAGTTGATGAACTCGTTGGTGAACTCCTCCGAGCTCACGTACCGCACCCGGGTGCCCGGGTACAGGCTCCGCGCGTAGTGCCCGATGGCGTGCAGCAGGTGCGTCTTGCCGAGGCCGGACTCCCCGTAGATGAACAGCGGGTTGTACGCCTTGGCCGGCGCCTCGGCGACCGCCACCGCCGCGGCGTGCGCGAAGCGGTTGGAGGCGCCGATGACGAAGGTGTCGAAGAGGTACTTGGGGTTCAGCCGGGCGGTCGGCTCGGCCGGGCCGCCGGAACCGCCGGAACCCGTGCCCGCACCGCCGCCGTGACCGGACGGGCTGTGGCCGTTGTGACCGCCATGGCTGTTGTGGCTGTTGTGGCCTCCGTGCCCGACAGGACCGCCGCCGTTGTGGCCACCCGGCGTGCGGGGTGCCGGCATCGGGGGCAGCGGGGTCGTCGGGGGCTCGCGGCGGGGCGGGACCTGGTGCGCCGGTGGCATGTCGTAGCGCGACTGGGGCGACGGGTACGGCTCGCGCTCCTGGAAGTCGCCGAGCCGCTGCTGCTGCCAGTGGTCCTCGGGGTCGCGGGGCGGCCAGCCGCCGGGGGAGCCGGCCTGGTGCTCGGGGTACGCGCGGCGCATCCGCGGGCCTTCCCCGTAACCGTGCTGCGGCTCGTCGTAGGGGGAGGGCTCGGGCTCGTACGCCCCCTGCTGCGATTCGTGGAACGGCGGGGGCGGTTCGGGCGCCGACTCCTGCTCGCTGCCCGAGGCGACGGCGATGGCGATGCCCACGGGGTGACCGAACTCACGGCTGAGCACTTCGGTGATCAGCGGGAGGAGCCGTCCCTCCAGCACGCTCTTGGCGAACTCGTTGGGAGCCGAGAGCACAGCGGTGCCCGCGACCAGCGCGAGCGGCTGGGTGCGCTGGAGCCAGTCCGCGTCCTTCGGCTTCAGGTCGTCGCCGTCGACGAGAAGTTTCTGCAGGACCCTTGGCCAGACTGAGGCAAGATCGGCAGTTACGTCAGCCACAGGGCACGCTCTCTCGGTCGCTGGTCGGTGCCGATGGGTCCCACGAAGGTGTGGTTCTTGGGACGGACGGGAATGTTTTGGGGTTCTGCCACGGTAGTCAGCCGGGCCTGCCTGGTTCAAGTCGTTGTCCACAGGGTGTGCAAAACCACGTCCGGATGGCGGCGCCCGCCGGTCCCCGGACCGGCTGGTTTGACCTGATGCCTCAGCCGCGCGTACCGTAACCAGGTCGAGTTGTCGATGGCTGCTGCCGCCTGCCTACCGATGGGCGAGGATCACCGAGGTGATCGTTAAGCGGTGCACACCTGGGATGTTCCGCGAGTTTCTCGTGGGCGCACGGTGACAGCCAGGCGACGCCCCGCCAACACACGATTCATCCTGGAGCCCCCGAGTGAGCAAGCGCACCTTCCAGCCGAACAACCGTCGTCGCGCCAAGACCCACGGCTTCCGGCTGCGCATGCGTACGCGTGCCGGCCGCGCCATTCTCGCGACCCGCCGTAGCAAGGGCCGCGCCCGTCTGTCCGCCTGATCGCACCGAAGCGCGAGGTGTGATGCCGTGCTGCCCACCGAGAATCGGCTGAGGCGGCGGCAGGACTTCGCGAGCGCGGTACGTCGAGGACGCCGGGCCGGACGACCTCTCCTGGTCGTTCACCTGCGCACCGACAGTGACACAAGGGACCCGCACGCGGCGGGGGGAAGTGCCCCCCCGGCGCGTGCGGGTTTCGTTGTCAGCAAGGCCGTCGGGGGCGCTGTCACCCGGAACCTGGTCAAGCGTCGCCTTCGTCACCTTGTTCGCGAACGTCTGTCCGTGCTGCCCCCCGGTAGCCTGGTAGTCGTACGAGCGCTGCCCGGTGCGGGTGACGCAGACCATTCACAGCTGGCCCGAGACCTGGATGCCGCCCTCGGGAGGCTCCTGGGGGTGGCGCGATGAAGTACCCGCTACTGGCGTTGATCAAGATTTACCAGTGGACCATCAGCCCGTTGCTCGGTCCGGTCTGCAAGTACTACCCCTCGTGTTCTCACTACGGGTATACGGCGATCGATCGGCATGGCGCGATCAAGGGCACCGCCCTGACCGCGTGGCGGATCCTGCGTTGCAACCCGTGGTCGCTGGGCGGCGTGGACCATGTCCCGCCGCGCAAGCGACCCCCGTGGCACGCTCGCCTGCGTGAAGCCCTTCGGGGCGACACAGCGGGCGGGTCCGTTTCTCCCGAGCCCGTCGAGACCCCTAACGCCCAAGGAGCCTGACCGTGGGGATCTTGAACCCCCTCTACGACGCAGTTTCGTGGATCATCGTCCAGTTCCACTCGCTGTACAGCCTTGTCTTCGACAAGGACAGCGGCCTGGCCTGGGGTCTGTCGATCGTCTCGCTGGTGGTCCTGATCCGGATCTGCCTGATCCCGCTCTTCGTGAAGCAGATCAAGGCGACCCGGAACATGCAGGCGCTCCAGCCGAAGATGAAGGCGATCCAGGAGCGCTACAAGAACGACAAGCAGCGCCAGTCCGAAGAGATGATGAAGCTGTACAAGGAGACGGGTACCAACCCGCTCTCCTCGTGCCTTCCCATCCTGGCGCAGTCGCCCTTCTTCTTCTCGCTGTACCACGTCCTCAGCAACATCGCGAAGGGCAACCAGGTGGGCGTGCTGAACGCCGACCAGGTCGCCAGCGCCCAGAAGGCGCACATCTTCGGTGCCCCGCTCGCCGCGACGTTCCGGGACGGCGCCGACAAGGTCGCGTCGCTCGGTGCCTCGGTCACCGACGTGCGGATCGTCACGATCATCATGATCGTCCTGATGTCGGCCTCGCAGTTCTACACGCAGCGCCAGCTGATGACCAAGAACGTCGACATGACGGTGAAGACCCCGTTCATGCAGCAGCAGAAGATGCTGATGTACGTCTTCCCGATCATGTTCGCCGTCTTCGGTATCAACTTCCCGGTCGGTGTCCTCATCTACTGGCTGACCACCAACGTGTGGACCATGGGCCAGCAGATGTTCGTGATCCGCCGCAACCCGACGCCGGGCAGCATCGCCTACAAGCAGCGCCAGGAGCGCCTGAAGGCCAAGGGCCTGCTCAAGGAGGAGTCCGCGCCCGCCAAGGAGCCGCAGGACACCGCCCCGGTCAAGCGCGCACAGCCCAAGCGGCAGACCAAGTCCCAGCGCCAGACGGGCGGCAGCGGTCAGCCGGCCGCGACCAGCGCCGGCAGCAAGCCCAAGCCGGCCGCGGTCAGCAGCAAGCCCAAGCCGGCCGGTGGTGGCGCCGGGGGAACCAAGCCCAAGCCCAGCAGTGGCGCGGACAAGCCGAACCTGTCGAAGAAGAAGTAGTAGAGGAGTCCCGCCGTGACGGACGGCAACACCACCGACGCGCTGACCCGCCTCGAGCAGGAGGGTGAGATCGCGGCTGACTACCTCGAGGGCCTGCTGGACATCGCCGACCTCGACGGTGACATCGACATGGACGTCGAGGGCGACCGCGCGTCGGTCTCCATCGTCGGCGAGTCGTCGAGCCGTGATCTCAACAAGCTGGTGGGTCGGGAGGGCGAGGTCCTGGAGGCGCTCCAGGAACTCACCCGGCTCGCGGTGCACCGGGAGACCGGTGACCGCAGCCGGTTGATGCTGGACATCGCCGGCTTCCGGGCGCGCAAGCGCACCGAGCTGACGGACCTGGGCGTCAAGGCCGTCGAGGAGGTCAAGGAGAGCGGCCAGCCGGTGAAGCTCAAGGCCATGACCCCCTTCGAGCGGAAGGTCGTGCACGACGCCGTCGCCGCGGCAGGGCTGCGCAGCGAGTCCGAGGGCGAGGAGCCCGAGCGCCGCGTGGTCGTCCTTCCGGCCTGACCGCTTTCCGGTTCCCGCTGTGTGTACGTGGCCCCGTCTGCTCGCAGGCGGGGCCGAATGTTGTCACCCTGATGACGGTTCCCATGGTTCTCACGGTTCTGAGAGCCGAACGACGGAAGGACGGTTCTCGTGACGGAAGCAGCGGCGGAGCTCCCCCCGGCGCCGGAAGCGGCGCGGGAGGTCTTCGGAGAGCGTTTCGCGGATGCGGTCCGCTACGCGGAGCTGCTGGCCGAGGCGGGCGTGGGACGTGGGCTCATCGGGCCCCGCGAGGTGCCGCGCCTGTGGGAGCGGCATCTGCTGAACTGCGCCGTGCTCTCCGAGGTGATCCCGCACGGTGCCTCGGTCTGTGACGTCGGCTCCGGAGCGGGACTGCCCGGCATCCCCCTGGCGCTGACCCGGCCCGACCTCACGATCACCCTTCTGGAACCGCTGCTCCGCCGGACCACCTTCCTGGAGGAGGCCGTCCGGCTGCTCGGCCTCGACAACGTCGAGGTGGTGCGGGGCCGCGCCGAGGAGATGATCGGCAAGCTGCCTCCGGTGGATGTCGTGACCGCCCGCGCCGTGGCGCCGCTGGAGCGGCTGGCCGGCTGGGGGATGCCGTTGCTCCGTCCGCACGGCGAGATGGCCGTGCTGAAGGGTGACACCGCCGAGGAGGAGCTGAAGGCCGCCCGGGCGGCGCTGAGTCGGCTCGGCGCCGCGGAGACCTCCGTGGTGCAGGTCGGCGAGGGCGTGGTGGACCCGCAGTCCACAGTGGTCCGTGTGCTCGCGGGGGAGAGCCCCGGCGGTGTCCGTGCCGCGACCCGGCGAGCGAAGGCCGCGCGGGCGAACCGTCGGCGTCAGCGCTGAACATGACGTTCGCGACATCCCCTGGGTGTGCTCCATACCACCGGTCAAACCCGGACAACCCGGAGTGTCGGATAGGAAACGGATGCGCGCCTGCGCATCGTGTTTCACGTGAAACGGCGCTCTCTGCTTCCAGGAATCCTCGGTCGGGCCCGTGCGGCCGCCGAATCGCTGACCCAACGGGCCTCGGAATCGCTCGCTCCGGCGAGCCGACCGGAGGATTCATCCACAGGAGAACGGGCCTCACTGGTTCGCGACCCCGAAAGCATGGCAGGCTCTGTTCATTGCGAGCTTGTAGTCGAGGAGAGTGAATCCTTGCGGTCCGACGCCAACATCGCGGGACCGATGGCCGATCCGGTCCCCGGTCCCCGCACCGAGCTGTTCGGGGAGGATGTTTCACGTGAAACACCGCCCCCGATGGATGACACCCCCATCGGTCGAGCCGCCCAACTGGCCGTCGAGGCTCTGGGGCGGGCCGGTGAAGGACTCCCCCGCCCAGCCGAGACCAGAGTGATCGTCGTCGCCAACCAGAAGGGCGGCGTCGGCAAGACCACCACGACGGTCAACATGGCGGCTTCCCTGGCTCTCCACGGGGCCCGGGTGCTCGTGGTGGACCTCGACCCCCAGGGCAATGCCTCCACGGCACTGGGGATCGACCACCACGCCGAGGTGCCGTCCATCTACGACGTGCTGGTCGAGAGCAAGCCGCTCTCCGACGTCGTGCAGCCGGTCCCGGACGTGGAAGGGCTGTTCTGCGCTCCCGCCACGATCGACCTCGCCGGTGCGGAGATCGAGCTCGTGTCACTGGTGGCACGGGAGAGCCGGCTGCAGCGGGCCATCGAGTCGTATGAGCAGCCGCTCGATTACATCCTCATCGACTGTCCGCCCTCGCTCGGTCTGCTGACCGTCAACGCCCTCGTGGCGGGTGCCGAGGTGCTCATCCCGATCCAGTGCGAGTACTACGCCCTGGAGGGTCTGGGTCAGCTGCTGCGGAACGTCGAGCTGGTGCGCGGCCATCTCAATCCCAAGCTGCACGTCTCCACCATCCTCCTCACCATGTACGACGGCCGGACCCGGCTCGCCTCACAGGTCGCGGAGGAGGTCCGTACCCACTTCGGCAAGGAAGTGCTGAGCACGAGCATCCCGCGCTCGGTCCGCATCTCGGAGGCCCCCAGCTACGGTCAGACCGTGCTGACCTACGACCCCGGGTCCAGTGGGGCGTTGTCCTATCTGGAGGCGGCGCGGGAGATGGCGATGCGCGGTCTCGGAAGCGGCAGTGAGTCGAATGAACAGAGCAGGTCGGAGGGGATCCAGTGAGTGAGCGACGCAGAGGGCTCGGCCGTGGTCTTGGCGCGCTGATTCCTGCCGCACCGAATGGTGCGGATCAGGCGGCCGCGACCGCGGTGGCGACGGCGGCGGCTGCGGCCGCTCCCGCCGTGGCGGTCCTGGCGCCGGAGCGGGGGATCGCGGCGGCGAAGGTGACCGCCCTCGCCGAGCACAGCGGGACCGTGGAGATCCCTGTTTCACGTGAAACGCAGGAGGGGTTCGGCGACCAGGGGCCGGCCCCGGTGGCGGGGGCCTACTTCGCGGAGGTGCCGCTCGACGCGATCACCCCCAACCCCCGGCAGCCTCGTGAGGTCTTCGACGAGGACGCCCTGGCCGAACTCGTCGCCTCCATCAAGGAAGTCGGCCTCCTCCAGCCGGTCGTGATCCGGCAGGTCGCTCCGGAGCGCTACGAGCTCATCATGGGTGAGCGCCGCTGGCGGGCCAGCCGTGAAGCCGGGCTGGAGCGCATTCCGGCGATCGTCCGCGCGACCGAGGACGAGAAGCTCCTCCTCGACGCGCTGCTGGAGAACCTGCACCGCGCGCAGCTGAACCCGCTGGAAGAGGCTGCCGCCTACGACCAGCTGCTGAAGGACTTCGCCTGCACGCACGAGCAGCTGGCCGACCGTATCGGCCGGTCCCGCTCCCAGGTCTCCAACACCCTCCGGCTGTTGAAGCTCTCGGCGCCCGTACAGCGCCGTGTGGCGGCCGGTGTGCTCTCCGCCGGGCACGCCCGCTCACTGCTCGCCCTGGAGGACGTGGAGGACCAGGACAAGCTCGCCAGCCGGATCGTGGCCGAGGGGCTGTCGGTGCGCGCGGTCGAGGAGATCGTGCACCTGATGAACTCCGAGACCGCTCCCGTCCGGAAGTCCGCGTCACCGCGGGCCGGGAGGCGGGTCTCCCCCGCCCTCACCGATCTGGCGCTGCGCCTGTCCGACCGGTTCGACACCCGGGTGAAGGTAGACCTCGGCCAGAAGCGCGGCAAGATCGTCGTCGAGTTCGCCTCGATAGAAGATCTGGAGCGCATCCTCGGCTCGATGGCTCCGGGCGAGAGCAACACCCTTCAGCGGTCGCTCACCGAGGAGACCGACGAAGACGAGGAGTGAGCCCGGCTCACCGCCCGGCCGGCCGCGCCGGCCCACCACGCGAAAGCGGGCCACATCCCCTTCGGGGGATGTGGCCCGCTTTTTGCTGGGCCGTTGGTGTTGTCCGGTGTCGGACATGTCCTCCCGCGGATACGATGCCTACGAGATGGAGCACTACCCCCTGAGGTGGGAGGCCCATGCGATCGGTGCGGCGCGCTGGAGTGGAGCACGATTGGCAGACGGCCGCTCTCCTGGCCGCGGGGCTGGGACTGGGGGCGGTCGGTGGCTTCGTCGGCAGTTGGGTCCACGACAGAAACGAGGGTCTGACCTCATGGGGCGTCGGCTCGTTCCGCTCACGCTGGACAACCTCCCGGATCTCCCCAACCGCTGCCGCTCGTGCGTCTTCTGGGAACTCGACCCGGTGAGCGGTGAGGCCGCGGTCCAGACTGGGAAGCCGGAGCTGGAGAAGGAGTCCTGGATATCGGCCGCCCTCCTGGAATGGGGTTCGTGCGGCCGGGTCGTCTATGTCGACGAGGTTCCCGCCGGCTTCGTGCTCTACGCACCGCCCGCGTACGTGCCGCGTTCCACGGCCTTCCCCACCAGTCCCGTCTCCGCCGACGCGGTGCAGCTGATGACGGCGCGGGTCATGCCGGGCTTCCAGGGACAGGGACTGGGTCGAGTGCTCGTGCAGACCGTCGCGAAGGACCTGGTGCGGCGCGGCTTCCGAGCGATCGAGGCCTTCGGTGACGCGCGTTGGGAGGAGCCCGCGTGCGTGCTGCCGGCGGAGCATCTGCTGGCGGTCGGCTTCAAGACGGTACGCCCCCATCCCCGATTCCCGCGGCTGAGGCTGGAGCTGCGGACGACGATCTCCTGGCGGGAGGACGTCGAGTTGGCGATCGACCGTCTGCTCGGAGCCGTGCAGAAGGAACCCGCGCTGCGGCCCCTGTGACAGCGAAAGGGCCCGCCCCCCCCGGTGGGGGGCGGGCCCTTTCGCTGTCCGTCGTCAGGTCGGCGTGTCAGTTGTCAGCCGTCAGCCGATGAAGTCGGAGAGGTCGCGCTCGATGGCGGCCTTCGGCTTGGCACCGACGATGGTCTTCACGACCTCGCCGCCCTTGTAGACGTTGAGGGTCGGGATCGACATGACGCCGTACTTGGCGGCGGTGACCGGGTTCTCGTCGATGTTCAGCTTGACGATGGTGATCTGCTCGGCGTGCTCGGCGGCGATCGCCTCGAGGGACGGGGCGATCTGACGGCACGGACCGCACCACTCGGCCCAGAAGTCGACGAGGACGGGCTTGTCGCTGGCGAGGACCTCCTCGTCGAAGGTCGCATCGGTGACGATCTTGGTGTTGCCGGCCACGGCTGTCTCCTCGGGGTGTTGTGCGGGTGCTTCGGTTGTGGTGGCGGGTAGGTCAGACTGCGGCGGTGGTCTGCTCGGGCTCGCGGGTGTGCTCCGCCTCGGCGTCGCTCAGGGCGGCGAGGAAGCGCTCCGCGTCCAGCGCGGCGGAACAGCCGGTGCCGGCCGCCGTGATGGCCTGACGGTAGGTGTGGTCCACGACGTCACCCGCGGCGAAGACGCCGGGGATCCGCGTGCGGGTGCTGGGGGACTCGACCTTGAGGTAACCCTCGCCGTCCAGGTCGAGGATGCCCTTGAAGAGGTCCGTACGCGGGTCGTGGCCGATCGCGATGAACAGGCCGGTCACCGGGAGCTCGGAGGTCTCACCGGTCTTGGTGTTGCGCAGGGTCAGACCGGCGAGCTTGCCCTCGCCGTGGATCGTGTCGACCTCGCTGTCCCAGATGAACTTGATCTTGGGGTCGGCAAAGGCACGCTCCTGCATGGCCTTGGAGGCGCGCAGGGTGTCACGGCGGTGCACCACCGTCACGGTCTTGGCGAACCGGGAGAGGAAGGTCGCCTCCTCCAGCGCGGTGTCGCCGCCGCCGATGACGGCGATCTCGTTGTCCTTGAAGAAGAAGCCGTCACACGTGGCGCACCAGGAGACTCCGCGGCCGGACAGCACGTCCTCGTTGGGGAGCCCGAGCTTGCGGTGCTGCGAGCCGGTGGCGATGATCACGGCCTTCGCGTGGTGCACGGTGCCCGCGGAGTCGGTGACGGTCTTGATGTCACCGTCGAGGCTCACCTCGATGATGTCGTCCGGGATCAGCTCGGCTCCGAAGCGCTCGGCCTGGGCGCGCATGTTGTCCATCAGGTCCGGGCCCATGATGCCGTCACGGAAACCGGGGAAGTTCTCCACCTCGGTCGTCGTCATCAGTGCACCGCCGGCGGTCACCGCTCCCTCGAAGACCAGGGGCTTCAGCGAGGCGCGTGCGGTGTACAGCGCGGCTGTGTAGCCCGCCGGCCCGGAACCGATGATGATCACGTTTCGGACGTCGCTCACGGGTTCATTCCTCGTCTCTGTCTGCCAGCTGCGCCGGTGTAGCGGCGGGACTGTTGTATCCGCCTAACGGATACTACGGGCCCGGCATTCCCAGCGCTCCGGCCCTAACGAGGGTATGTCTCCTCGCGCAGCAGAGTGCCCGTTGGGGCCGGCGTGGCGGCCGAGCAGGAGGCATCCACGACGAAGGCGTCGACCAGTGACCGATCGCCGGGGTGCGGGAGGACGACGAGGTAGGCGTCCGCCCCCTCGTAGGCCCCTCGCCGGGCGGCCAGCGGTTTGCTGTCGTCCGGACGGTCGATCGCCCGCAGGACGCATGAGGGCGGCACACCGTTGACGTCCATGAGGGGGGACTGGGAGTCGGGCTTCTGCTGGACGTGGTTGCGCGCGGTGCCGGCCAGCAGCTGCTGGACCTGCGTGGCCAGGGGGTCGGCTGCTTCGCTCCGCTCGTCCGACTGGCCGGCAGTGGCCGCCGAGCCCTTGGGGCCGACAGCGGCGTCGGCGCTGCTCTGGGACTGCACGGACGAGGACTCCACCAGGGCGGCGCCGAGCCCGCCGAGGCCGAGGACGGCCATCGCGGAGACGGTCAGGACGAGTCCCTTGTGCCAGCGGCGGCGAGCTCGTGCCGGAGGCCGGCCGGGACCCGTGGCGGCGGCGGCCCGGCCGTCGGGTCCACGGCTGCCGGTGGGCGATGTTTCACGTGAAACAGGTGTCCCCGCCGTCACGGGCGATGTTTCACGTGAAACATCGGGGGCGGTGGAGGCCAGCAGGACTTCCGCGGCGAGTGCGGCGTCGATCCGGCCGGCGATGTCGGCGGGCATCCGGGGCGGGCCGGGCAGCGTCCCGAGCAGCCCGCGGATCTCTTCCAGGGAAGCCCGTACGTCCGCGCAGAGCGGGCAGTCGTCGAGATGGCCGCGGATGGAGGCGGACCGCTGGGGCGGCAGGATGCCCTCGGTGAAGTCCGAGATCTCGGAGACCTCGGGGTGCTCGTTCGTTCCCGTCGGTGACGTCATCGATGTCCACCTCCGCCCTTCGTGATCCCGTGACCCGGCCCGGACTCCGTCTCTGGGACGGATGCGTTCTCCGTCCGGTTCCTTCCCCCGCCCCGATCGGTGCTACCCCCGGTCCCTTCACGCAGATGAGTGAGCAGGGGCAACAGCCGTGCCCTGCCCCGGGCGCATCTGCTCTTGACCGTTCCCGGCGGGACGTCCAGGACGGCCGCGGCCTCCGCCACGGGGTAGCCCTGCATGTCGACCAGGACGAGGGCGGCGCGCTGTTCCGGCGGCAGCGTCGCGAGGGCCCGGAACAGCTCCCGATGGAGCTCGCCCCGCTCCGCCGGGGCCGCGGCCGACTCATGTGGTTCGAGGAGGTCCTCGAACTGCTTCTCGTCGACGACCGACGAGGTCCGGCGGGAGGCCGCCTTGCGGGCGCGGTCCAGGCAGGCGTTCACGGTGATGCGGTGCAGCCACGTCGTGACGGCGGACTGGCCTCGGAAGGTGTGGGCGGAACGGAAGGCGGAGACCAGGGCGTCCTGGACGGCGTCCGCGGCCTCCTCGCGGTCCCCCAGGGTCCGCAGGGCCACCGCCCACAGCCGGTCCCGGTGGCGCCGCACCAGTTCCGCGAAGGCGTCCGGGTCCCCCGCTACATGACGGGCGAGGAGGTCGCTGTCCGCGACCTCCCCGCCCGTGTTCTGCTTCGGCACTCTCCCCCCAGTTCTTCCGCTAGCCGCTGACCTTGATCTCGGAGATCCGGCCGCGGTAGTTGCCCTGATCGGTGCGGGGGAGTTGGGTCAGCCAGACCAGGAGGTAGCGGGTCTTGACCGCCTTGCCCGGCGTGAAGCTCACCTCGCCGCCGGAGCCGGAGGCCGCCTTGGTGAAGTCGTCGAGACCGGTCGGCATGGAGCCGGCGCCCGCGCTCGCGGCCATCAGGTCGGCGCTGGTGTCATCCCCTATGAAGTCGACCTTCACCTTGCCGACCTGCTGGACGCTGCCCAGATCGACGATGACGCCGACACCGGACTTCAGGCCGCCGAGGTTGGCCTGGGTGTACCAACTGGTCTCCCAGAAGGTGGACGGCTTGCCGTCGTAGGCGTTCGCCACGTCCCGCGGGTTCTCCGAACCGTCCGTGCCCAGCGGGTCGAAGTCCTTGGCGCCGGTGATGGCGATGGGCTTGCCGGACGTCAGCTGTGCGGTGCCGCTGGGGTCGTCGTCGCCCGTGGGCGGGGCGGTGCTCGTGCCGCCGTTCTTGGACTGGTTCTCGCGGTCCATCAGCGTCTCCGCGACCTGCCAGCTGCCGAGACCGATGGCGGCGATCAGGAGGGCCGACACGGACCACTTGAGGGCTCTGCCGGTACGGCCGGTGAGGGCCGGGGGCGGACTGGCCGGCAGGACCGTGGCGACGAGTGACGAGGGATGGGGGGTGGACTGGCGGTAGGCGCCCTGCTGGTAGGTCGTCCGCGAGTACGGGGTAGTGGACGGCTCGGGCGGCCGGATCTTGGGCGTCGCGGCGACCGCCTTCGCCAGCTCCTCCGGGGTGGCGCACGGACCCGGCTCGCGGGACGCGGTGGCGCCGTCGTTGACCAGGGCGCGCATGGCGAGCTCCGACAGCCCCCGGTGGATTCCCGCCCGTACCTTGTCCGGGGCGACGAGACCGACGTCCTTGGGCAGGCCGCTGAGCCCGTACGCGTCCTCCGCGTAGGGCCAGCGCTGGGTCAGGCACGCGTACAGCAGAGCGCCGATCGCCTCGGTGTCCTCGCGCTGCGGACGCTCGGAGCTGATGCCGCGCAGCGCGGCCGCGACGGCCAGACCGCGGATGCGGTACTGGCCGGCCTCGGTACGGAGCACGGCGTCCGGGTTGAGCCGCAGATGCGCCAGGCCTTCGCGGTGGGCGGCGGCCATGGCCTGGGCGACCTGGCTGACCATCTGGTAGGCCTCGTGCGGTTCCAGGGGGTCGGCCGCGATGAGCTCCGTCAGCTCGCGGGCGTCGGGCAGCCACTCATGGATGACGTAGACGAGGTCGTTCTCCTCGACGGCGTCGAGGACCTGGACGAAACGGGGGTCCCCGAGCAGCGCCGCGGAGCGCGCCGCGGCCAGCACCGGGCGGGCGCGGCTGTGGTCGGCGGGCAGGATGTGGATGCCCACAGCGCGGCGGAGCTTCTCGTCGAAGGCCTTCCAGCTGCTGAAGCCGTCGACACGGGTGAGGCAGTCCTCCAGGCGGTACCGCCTGGCGAGCTTGTGGCCGCTGTGGAGCTCCGGCGGCGCGTTCCTGGTCGGTGCTGTCTCCTCGGGGAGGGTCTGTTGCGGTGCGTCCTGCTCTTCGCTCAGGTCGGTCGCCTCGTCGGCAGTGGCATCGTCCGCGTGAGCGGTGAGCGGCTTGTCGCCGCTCTCGTTGGCCACTCCGACGGCAGCCGGGCTCCGTTCCGCCACCGTCGTTCCTGCCTCCCCATCCGTTGCAAGATCTGACAACACAGCCAAGGACAATTGTGCCAACAGTCCACCGCTGTGCACGACACGCGGGGGCGGGTGATGGTTGCCCCCGCGGCTTGAATCAGCGGCCCAGCCGGCCGCGGACCATGCCGACCATGGCCGTCATCTCCTCGATGCGCATGCGCTTGGCGGCGATGAAGAAGACTCCGCCGAGCACCACGCCGCCGAGGACCAGTGACAGCAGTGAGACGGCGGCGCCGTGGCCCAGCGAGTGCGAGACACCGTAGACGACCGCCCCGGCGGCAGCCGCGGCGGGGATGCTCGCGCCGAACAGGCGGGCGTAGGTGCGCACCACGCGCTTGCCGTCGATGTCGCCGCCGAGCCGGTGGCGCAGCCGCTTCACCGCGACGCCCACGCCGATCGTGTAGGCCAGGCCGTAGCCGGCCGCCATGCCGACGACCGCCCAGCGGGCGGGCAGCAGGAAGTAGCAGAGCGCCGCCGCCACCGCGTTGCACGCGGCCACGATCACCGTGTTGTAGAAGGGGGTGCGGGTGTCCTCGTACGCGTAGAAGCCGCGCAGGACGATGTACTGCACGGAGAAGGGGATCAGCCCGAGGCCGAAGGCCATCAGGATGAAGCCGATGTTCAGCGCGCCGCTGCCGGAGCCGCTGTACAGCAGGGTGGTCATCGGGACGCCGAGGGCCAGGAAGGCGAAGGCGCACGGCACGATGGCCACGCCCGAGGTGCGCAGGCCGTAGGAGAGGTCGTCGCGGACCGCCGCCGCGTCTCCGTCGGCGGCGGCGCGGGAGATCCGCGGCAGCACGGCGGTCATGACGGAGACCGTGATGATCGCCTGGGGCATCTGCCACAGCAGGAGCGCGTAGTTGAAGCCGGTGATGCCCGTACCCTCCTGGCCCGCCTTCTCCGCCGCCGCACCGGCCGCCGTCGCGAACTGGGTCAGCACGATCATGCCGATCTGGTTGGCGAGGACGAAGAAGAACGTCCACTTGGCCAGCCGGGCGGCGTGCCCGAGGCCGTGGCCGCGCCAGTCGAAGCGGGGGCGGATGCGGAAGCCGGCGTCGCGCAGGTACGGAAGCATCGACAGCGCCTGCACGGCCAGGCCGAGCAGGGTGCCGATGCCGAGCAGCCGGGCGCCGTCGGGAGTGATCGTCGCCGAGCTGACCCCGGTCGTGGTGAAGGAACCGAAGGCCCAGATGAAGGCACCGAAGGTGGCGATGGTGACGATGTTGTTGAGGACCGGGGTCCACATCATCGCGCCGAAGCGGCCGCGGGCGTTGAGGATCTGGCCGAGCACGACGTGCACGCCCATGAAGAACATCGTGGGGATGCAGTAGCGGGCGAAGGTGACCGCGACCTCGAACCTGACCGGGTCGGAGGCGATGTCGTGGGACATCGCCTGGATGAAGACCGGGGCCGCGACCACGCAGATCGCGGTGACGACCGCGAGGCCCGTGACGACCAGGGTGAGCAGGCGGTTGGCGTAGGCCTCGCCGCCGTCCTCGTCGTTCTTCATGGCACGGACCAGCTGCGGGATGAAGACGGCGTTGAGCGCGCCGCCGCCGACCAGGATGTAGATCATCGTGGGCAGCGTGTTGGCGACCTGGTAGCCGTCGTTCAGGGTGCCGACGCCGATGGCGGCGGCCATCACCAGGGTTCGCAGGAAGCCGGTCAGGCGGGAGACCAGGGTGCCGGCCGCCATGACGGCGCTGGACTTCAGCAGGCTGCTGCCGCGGCTGCCCGCGGAAGCCTGGACCGGCTCCACCACCGGCTCCGGTTCGGGAGCAGGAGGCTCCGGCTCGTCCCGGAACAGGTGCGCGTAGGCGTCCGGCGCGGGCGCCTGGGCGCCGTTCTCGTCAGGGGCGTACGAGACGAGCTCGTCCACGCCCACGTACCGCGTGGCGGCGTCGTCGGCGTAGGGCATCCGGTAGGGCTGGTGGCCGTAGGGCGGCTGACCGTAGCCCTGGGCCGGGTGCGCGGTGCGGTCGTACAGCGCCTCGTCCACCGGGTCCTGCGCGGTGGGGTCCTGGCGCTGGTACGGATCGCGGGCATACGTGTCCTGCAGATACGGGTCGGGCACGGCGGGGGGCTGCCCGGGCTGGGCGGGGAACCGCTCCGCCGCTTCCCGTTCGCGTTCACCGTCGTACGGCGCGTTCATCACTGCCCCACCTCATCGGCCCCTGACTCGCTGACTATCGGTCCACCTTCTCACCCGTCCCGGACGGGTCCTTACTTTGCGCGGCGGTGTCCGCCGCCGGGTCACCCGGCTGCCCGGGCCCGGCGCCGTCCGGGGTACCACCGGTGCCCTCAGCGGTGCCGCCGGCGGTGTCCTCCTCCGCGTCTTCCCCGTCCTCGGCCGCTTCCGCGCCCTCGTCATCCGGGTCTTCCCCGTCGCCCTCGTCGTCGCCGTCCTCGACAGCGGCACGGCGCTTGCGCTGGTGATACATCCGTACGCCGGCGAGGACAAGCAGCAGCAGACCGGCGGCGATCACCACCATGACGGTGGAGGTGATCGAGGTGACGTCCACCGTGAAGGTGATCGGCTTGCCGTAGGCGACGTGGTCCTTGGTGTAGAGCTGCGCGGTGATGGTGTTGAGGCCGTTCCGCGCCGCCGTCGCCGCGAACTTCAGGGACCGGGTGTGCCCGCCCTCCACCGTGACCGGCTGCGGGTCACCCGGGTCCATGCTGTTGCCCTGGCTGGAGCTGAGCTCCAGCTGCAGGCCCTCGATGGTCTGGCCGAGCTCGTTCTTCACCGTCACCGGGATGGTGCCGCTGCGGCCGGAGAGGGTGAGGGTACCGGTCTTGGGGAGGATCTGGACGAGCCCCATGAGATCGGAGAGGTACGCGCCGATCGCCGACCGGTACGAGGCCGCGCCTCCGGGGTTGCCGCGCCACTCGGTGGACATCGACCGCAGCAGCGCCGTCGTGAAGGGGGTGGTCACCCGGTCCTTGCGGCTGAGGATGACCAGGAAGCCGTTGAGCCTGGCCTGGGTGGCCTGGATCTGGCGGAAGGCGTCGGTGCTCAGCTCCCGCTTGCGCAGGTTCGCCGGGTAGGCGCTGCCGCGGGGCACCGTGCGGTTGGCATGCGGATCCGGGGTCGCCTTGGCGGCGTCGGCGAAGTCGGCCGTCTCGGCCCACGCGCTGGACTCGACGGAAGTGATGGCCTGCGCCATCGCCTGCGCCTGCGAGGCGCTGGGCATGCGCTGCGGGGCGACGACGATGCTCCGCTGCCGGTCGGGCGCCTGCATCGTGACCATCAGCGTCTGGGAGACGAACTTCTGGATCGCCAGGGTGGCGTTCTCGGCCCGCATCATGTCGCCGTCGAAGCCCTCGGAGAGCCCCGCGTCGGCCACCACGGCGGTTGTGCCGCCCCCGATGGGACGGGCCGAGGTGGGCGTGTAGACGGGCTTGCCGGGCTCGCCCAGGCTGTCACTGCGGGCGATGATCTTGTCCGCGCCCGCCGAGGTGGCGACGTCGACGATGGAGGGGTCGACCGCGCCCTGCACCGGCCAGGCCACGTCCGTGGCCGGCGTGATGTGCAGGACGGTCTCGAAGGTGGTGGTCGCCAGTTCGGTGGCGGTGTTGAGGTGGGCCAGGGTTCCGGCGACGTTCTTGCCGTGGTGCGCGATCGAGGCGATGTCCGGGTCGGAGAACGGCAGGGCCACCACGTCGTCGCCCGTCAGGGCGGTCTTGAGGTCGGTCAGCCAGCGCTTGGCGTCGTCGGTCCCGGTGCCGGAGGTGGTGTGATCGAGATCACCGCCGGGACCGGCCACTTGGTAGCGGCGGGTCATCGCGTCGACGGTGGCGATCAGGTCCGGGTCGACCACCCAGGTGACCGGGAGGTTCCGGCCGAGCGTCACGAGCTGCTGGAGCCGCCCGCCGGGAGCCAGGTCCTGGGCGAGGTTGTCGTCCAGGAAGATGGGGCTCTGCTGGTCGTCGCCCTCGCTGCGCACGGCCAGGTGGGGACGGTCGATCAGCGGCCACAGAAAGGTGTAGCGGGTGCTCTTGGCGGCCGCGGTCCTGTACCAGGGCAGGAAGGTCCGCTCCACGCCGAGGATCTGCCGGTAGCCGGCCGCCCGGGTCTGCCCGGCGAGGGAGATCCCGAGCTGGTAGACGCCGTCGGCGCCCAGCTGCAGGTCCTTGACGGGGATCGTGAGGGTGAAGGGCCGGCTCATACCGGCCTTCAGGTCCTTCAGGGCGGCGGTGTGGCCGGAGATCTCGTAGCCGTCGACGCCGGGACTGTAGGTGCCGCGCCCGGCGGCGGTGCCGATGGCGCTGCGGCTGGTGAGCGGGCCGCCGGGGGCCACCTCCACACCCACCTCGGCCTCGGTGACCGTCTGCTTCCCCTTGTTGGTGACCGTTCCGGTCACCGTGAGGGTGTCGCCCTTGGTGGGGACGGTGGGGGACAGCGTGTTCACCGACACGTCGACGTCGTGGCCCGAGGAGTCCGCGTACGCCGCGGGGGCCGTCTGGACCTGGAGCAGACCCGCGAACATCGCGGCGCCGGCGAGCAGCGCTGCCGCTCGACGCAGCCTCGTACGGGCCGGAGCTGTCCCAGGGTGCTGTGCCGCCTCGCCCACGCGCTGGCCGTCCCTCGTCGTCATCGGATGTGCGTCCTGGAATGGTAACGATGCTCGATGAGTCGAAGTGCTGCGGTCAGGCCACAAGATCGGCACAATGACGGCCGCGGACCGGTCCGTGGCGATCATGGGACGACACTAAACCGGTCCGCCGTAGGGCGCACGGGCACGTACCCTGTTCTGTTGTGCCGAATGCCAACAACGCCCCCCAGACCCTGAAGCCGGCGCCCGCCATCGCGCCGGTGGCCGAGGACCTCGGCCGCCGCTTCCAGGACGCCGGATTCCGGCTTGCCCTCGTCGGCGGTTCGGTCCGCGACACCCTGCTCGGCAGGCTCGGCAACGATCTGGACTTCACCACTGACGCCCGGCCCGACCATGTGCTCAGGATCATCCGCGGCTGGGCCGAGGCGGTCTGGGAGGTCGGCATCGCCTTCGGCACGGTCGGTTGCCGCAAGGACGGTTTCCAGATCGAGATCACGACCTACCGCTCCGAGGCGTACGACCGCACGTCCCGGAAACCGGAGGTCTCCTACGGCGACACCATTGAGGAAGACCTGGTACGCCGGGACTTCACCGTCAACGCGATGGCGGTCGCCCTGCCCGACCCCGAGTTCGTCGACCCGCACGACGGCCTGAGTGATCTGGCCCAGCGGGTGCTGCGCACACCGGGCACCCCGGAGGAGTCCTTCTCCGACGACCCGCTGCGGATGCTGCGGGCGGCCCGCTTCGCGGCGCAGCTGGACTTCGAGGTGGCGCCCGAGGTGGTGACCGCGATGACGGAGATGGCCGACCGTATCGAGATCGTCTCCGCGGAGCGGGTAAGGGACGAGCTGAACAAGCTGATCCTCTCCGACCACCCGCGCAAGGGCCTGAGTCTGCTGGTCGAGACCGGCCTGGCCGCCCGCGTGCTGCCGGAGCTGCCGGCCCTGAAGCTGGAGCGGGACGAGCACCACCGGCACAAGGACGTCTACGAGCACACACTGACGGTGCTCGACCAGGCGATGGCCCTGGAGACCGAGGGGCCGGACCTCGTGCTGCGTCTGGCGGCGCTGCTGCACGACATCGGCAAGCCCCGGACCCGGCGGTTCGAGTCCGACGGCCGGGTCTCCTTCCACCACCACGAGATGGTGGGCGCGAAGATGACCAAGACCCGGCTGACGAAGCTCAAGTACCCGAACGAGACGATCAAGGACGTCGCCCGGCTGGTCGAGCTGCACCTGCGGTTCCACGGCTACGGCACCGGCGAGTGGACCGACTCCGCGGTGCGCCGCTACGTCCGGGACGCGGGCTCGCAGCTCGAGCGACTGCACAAGCTGACCCGCTCGGACTGCACCACGCGCAACAAGCGCAAGGCCGCGGCACTGTCCCGCACGTACGACGGGCTCGAGGAGCGCATCGAGCGGCTGCGGGAGCAGGAGGAGCTGGACTCGATCCGCCCCGACCTGGACGGCAACCAGATCATGGGGATCCTGGGCATCGCCCCGGGTCCGGAGGTCGGCAAGGCCTACGCGCATCTGCTGGAGCTGCGGATGGAGCACGGACCGCTCGGCGAGGAGGCCGCGGTGGGGGCCCTCAAGGAATGGTGGGCGGCACAGAACGGCTGAGTCGTGCGGGCCGTGAGACGGTCACGGCATGGGAGGGGGTCGTGTTTCACGTGAAACACGACCCCCTTCGGCATGACCGGGTCGGATGTTTCACGTGAAACATGGCAATGCCGCCGTGTTTCACGTGAAACGGAGCGGAGTGCGCGCGGTGCCCACCGCCACCCCGGCGTAGATCAGGGCGAGGGCGATCACCAGCGGGGCGGACCTGCCGTCGGGGGGCAGGATCAGGGCGCAGACGGCCGCCGCGCCGACGAAGGCCACATTGAAGAGGACGTCGTAGAGGGAGAAGACCCGACCGCGGTAGGCGTCGTCGATCGAGGACTGGACCACCGTGTCGGTGGCGATCTTGGCTCCCTGGGTGGCGACTCCGAGGACGAAGGCGGCCACGAGCACCGGCACCGGACGGAAGGGCAGCCCCAGCCCCGGCAGCAGGACGGCCGCCGAGGCCGCGCAGACGGTGATCCAGCCGAAGGTGCCGAAGCGGCTCGCCGACCACGGAGTGATCACCGCCGCGACGAAGAACCCCGCCCCGGACGCGGCGACCGCGAGGCCCAGCAGCGCCAGTCCGTCCCCGCCTGACCGGTCGCCGGTTCCCCCGTCGGCCCAGGCGTACCGGCACAGCATGAGCACCGTCACCGTCAGCCCGCCGTAGCAGAAGCGCATCGCCGTTATCGCGGCCATCGCACGCGCCGCGCGCGGACGCTCCCGCAGGTGCCGCAGTCCGTGTAGAAGTCCGCTGAGCGTGCTCCGCAGCGCCTCGCCGACCCGCGGCTGGACCCGGGCGGGATCGGGGCCCAGCAGGTCCTTGCCCAACAGCAGGGAGGTCAGCCCGGCCGACAGATAGACCACCGCGGCCAGGAGCACGACCAGGGCGTCGGACGCCCGGCCCTCGGCGACCCCGAGATGGATGAGGAACGCCACGCCACCGCCCGCGGTCGCCGCAAGGGTGCCCGCGGTCGGGGAGAGCGAGTTCGCCATCACGAGGCGATCGCCGTCCACCACGCGGGGCAGTGCGGCCGACAGTCCGGCCAGGACGAAGCGGTTGATGCCGGTGACCGAGAGGGCCGACAGGTAGAACAGCCAGTCCGGGACGCTCAGCAGCATCAGGGCGGCGGTGCCGGCCGAGAGCAGTGCCCGCAGGAGGTTGCAGTAGAGCAGCACCT
This sequence comes from Streptomyces sp. MI02-7b, assembly GCF_033793585.1. Lineage (NCBI taxonomy): Bacteria > Bacillati > Actinomycetota > Actinomycetes > Kitasatosporales > Streptomycetaceae > Streptomyces > Streptomyces sp. MI02-7b. The sequence goes on from NZ_JARAWX010000020.1 coordinate 103,534, forward strand.
GCCGCCGGCGCCAGCGGTCGAGCAGGACGCCCGTGAACGGCCCCAGGAGCGAGTACGGCAGCAGCAGGACCGCCATGGCGGAGGCGATGGCCGCCGGTGAGGTCTGCTTCTCCGGGGAGAAGACCACGTAGGCCGCCAGTGCCACCTGGAACACGCCGTCGGACAGCTGCGACAGCAGCCGCACCGCCAGCAGGCGCCGGAAGTCACGGAAGCGCAGCAGCAGACGGAGATCGCGTACGACGGCCATGCGCACAGCCTCACACGACGCACAGGCCCCCGGGTGTCATACCCGGGGGCCTGATGGGTCGCGTCGTGCGACGGGCGGTGAACGGTGGTTGTACCGCCGATCAGCGGTCGACCTCGCCGCGGATGAACTTCTCCACGTTCTCGCGGGCCTCGTCGTCGAAGTACTGCACCGGCGGGGACTTCATGAAGTAGGAGGAGGCCGAGAGGATCGGGCCGCCGATGCCGCGGTCCTTGGCGATCTTCGCGGCGCGCAGCGCGTCGATGATGACGCCGGCGGAGTTCGGGGAGTCCCAGACCTCGAGCTTGTACTCCAGGTTCAGCGGGACGTCGCCGAACGCACGGCCCTCCAGGCGGACGTATGCCCACTTGCGGTCGTCCAGCCAGGCCACGTAGTCCGAGGGGCCGATGTGGACGTTCTTCTCGCCCAGTTCGCGGTCCGGGATCTGCGAGGTGACGGCCTGCGTCTTGGAGATCTTCTTGGACTCCAGGCGCTCGCGCTCGAGCATGTTCTTGAAGTCCATGTTGCCGCCGACGTTCAGCTGCATGGTGCGCTCGACGACGACACCGCGGTCCTCGAAGAGCTTGGTCAGCACGCGGTGCGTGATGGTGGCACCGACCTGGGACTTGATGTCGTCGCCGACGATCGGCACGCCGGCCGCGGTGAACTTGTCCGCCCACTCCTTGGTGCCGGCGATGAACACCGGCAGGGCGTTGACGAAGGCGACCTTGGCGTCGATGGCGCACTGCGCGTAGAACTTGGCGGCGGCCTCGGAACCGACCGGCAGGTAGCAGACGAGTACGTCGACCTGGCGGTCCTTGAGGATCTGGACGATGTCCACCGGCTCCTCGCCGGACTCCTCGATGGTCTGGCGGTAGTACTTGCCCAGACCGTCCAGGGTGTGGCCGCGCTGAACGGTCACGCCCGTCTGCGGCACGTCGCAGATCTTGATGGTGTTGTTCTCACTGGCACCGATGGCGTCGGCCAGGTCGAGGCCGACCTTCTTGGCGTCCACGTCGAAGGCCGCCACGAACTCGACGTCACGCACGTGGTACTCGCCGAACTGCACGTGCATGAGGCCGGGCACGCGGCCGGCCGGGTCGGCGTCCTTGTAGTACTCGACACCCTGCACCAGCGACGCGGCGCAGTTGCCCACGCCAACGATGGCTACGCGAACCGAACCCATTCCGGTTGCTCCCTGTGTGATCGTCACGCGGATCCCCGGTCGCTGCCGGGTCCCTCGTCGTTTTCCTGTTGGTTGTCCTGCTCGGCGTCGGAGGACGGAGCGGACAGGGGCGGCCTGCCGCGCCCCGCCCGCTCGGTCTCGATCAGCTCGTTCAGCCAGCGGACCTCGCGCTCCACCGACTCCATGCCGTGCCGCTGCAACTCGAGCGTGTAGTCGTCGAGCCGCTCACGGGTGCGCGCGAGGGACGCGCGCATCTTCTCCAGCCGTTCCTCGAGGCGGCTGCGCCGCCCTTCGAGGACGCGCATCCGTACGTCCCTGGACGTCTGGCCGAAGAAGGCGAAACGAGCAGCGAAGTGCTCGTCCTCCCATGCGTCCGGTCCGGAGTGGGCGAGCAGTTCCTCGAAGTGCTCCTTGCCGGCCGCCGTCAACCGGTACACGATCTTCGCCCGCCGGCCGGCCAGCGGCGCGGTGAGCGGATCGGACTCGGGGCCGGTCTCCTCGACCAGGTAGCCCTGAGCGACCAGTGTCTTGAGGCAGGGGTAGAGGCTCCCGTAGCTGAACGCGCGGAACACACCGAGCGAGGTGTTGAGCCGTTTCCGCAGCTCATAACCGTGCATCGGGGATTCGCGCAGCAAGCCCAGGACGGCGAACTCGAGGATGCCCGAGCGTTTGCTCATGCCCTCGTCACGCCTCCGTCCTTGCCGTCGTCGCCTCTTATCTCGCCGCGATGTATCGGCTCGATACATCGTGACGATAGAACGCCCGACCGGGCCCCGCAAGATGGCGCACGGTGACCGACGTCACATCGGGAAATCTGCACAGCGTCAACCGCCCCTTATGTGATGAAGATCGGGCTAGCGCGTCTTTTGACCCTGCGTACTCTGTTCGCCATGCAGAGCACCGGGAACCGTGAGGCGCAAGTGAGCGTCCTTGTCCGTGGTGCAGTGCGGCCAACGCACGCCGGGGGGACCGGAAAACCACTGCCGCTTTCAGGCGATCCCGCCTGTCCTAGGAGTAGCTGTTCATGAGCGAGCACCGTCGCAAGCCGCCGCAGACGCCGCCCGGCGGCGGCCGCGCAGCCGCCCGGCGCGGCGCGCAGCAGCAACCGCCGCCAGGAGGCCGGCGGGAAGCGCCGCCATCGCAGTCGTACGGCACACGCGGAGCCGGTCCGGCCCAGGGGGCGGGCGGCGGTCCGCGCCAGCAGCCTCGCCGGGACGGCGCCGTCCCGGGTCAGGGCCAGGGCGGACGTCCGCCCGGCGCCGGACAGGGCGCACGGGGAAGCGCCGGCCACGGCGCGGTCCCGGGTGCGGGTCAGGGCGGACGCCGGGGCGGGGGCGAGCCCCCGTACCAGGGCCGCGCAGCCGCACGCCGCGCGGCCCAGTCCACACAGAAGGGCGGCCGTCGCCGCACCGCGGGAGCAGGGGCGGGTGCCGGGGGCGGGCGCGGCGGCGGCCAGCCGCCGAAGAAGCGCATCCTCGACTACCCCCGCTGGGGCAGGGACGGCTGGCAGCGCTGGGTGCCGTCCTGGAAGCTCGTGTCGGGCCTGTGCGTCTTCTTCTTCGGCAGTCTGGTGGCCGCCGCGGGCATCGGTTACGCGATGGTCGGCATCCCCAATGAGAACGACGCCGCCAAGTCGCAGAACAACGTCTTCTACTGGGCCAACGGCGACCGCATGGTGGCGACCGGCACCGGTGCCAACCGGCAGAACGTCACGCTCGCCGAGATCCCGAAGTCCATGCAGTACGCGGTCATCTCGGCGGAGAACAAGACCTTCGAGAAGGACTCCGGCGTCGACCCCATGGGCATCGGCCGGGCCCTGTTCAACATGGCCAAGGGCGGTGACGCGCAGGGTGGTTCGACGATCACCCAGCAGTACGTCAAGAACACCTACCTGAGCCAGGACCAGACGGTCAGCCGGAAGTTCAAGGAGCTCTTCATCTCCATAAAGGTGGGGACGAAGCTCAAAAAGGACCAGATCCTTCAGGGCTACCTGAACACCTCGTACTACGGACGCGGTGCCTACGGCATCCAGGCGGCGGCCCAGACCTACTACGGCAGGGACGCCGAGAAGCTGACGGACAGCCAGTGCGCCTTCCTCGCCGCGCTGCTCAAGGGCCCCACGTACTACGACCCGGCCGGCAACGTGAGCATCGACAAGATCGCGACGCCCGAGGCGAACCGGAAGAACTCCGAGGACCGCTGGCGCTGGATCCTCGGTGAGATGTACAAGGACGGCCACCTGACCAAGGACCAGTACGACAAGGCCGTCGCCAAGTACCCGATGCCGCAGGGCCTGAAGGCCACCAAGGGCATGACCGGCCAGATCAGCTACCTGGTGGACACCGCCAAGAACTACGTGCTCAGCCACTCCAAGATCAGCCGGGCGGAGCTCGACCAGGGCGGCTACCAGATCTACACGACCTTCGAGAAGCCGAAGGTGGACGCGCTGTCCAGGGCGGTTCAGGAGGTCGAGCAGGACAACCTTGACCCGAAGAAGCGCGAGAAGGACAAGTACGTCCAGTTCGGCGCGGCGTCGGTGAAGCCGAACGACGGGGCGATCGTCGCGATCTACGGCGGCCCCGGCTTCGAGAACAACCACTTCACCAACAACGCCAACACCTCGGGTGTGCCCGTCGGTTCGACGTGGAAGCCGTTCGTGCTCGCCGCCGCCATGGAGTACGGCACGTACCGGAGCCACGGCGAGGGGATCTCGCCGCTGAGCAAGTACAACGGCAACGACCACCTGAGGGTCAAGAACAACGACGGCACCGACGTCCTGAAGAAGGACAACACGCCCTTCTACCAGGAGAACGAGAGCGACTACCCCTGGGGCTACATCACGCTGCGCAAGGCGATGGAGCAGTCGATCAACACCCCCTTCGTGCAGCTCGGCATGGACGTCGGCATGGACAAGGTGGCCTCGGTCGCCGAGAAGGCCGGCATCCTCAAGGAGTCGCTGGCCGGCCGGAACGCCTCGTTCGCCCTGGGTACCTCGACGCCGAGCGCCGTCCGCATGGCCGACGCCTACGCGACCTTCGCCGCCTCGGGCAAGCACACCGAGCCGTACTCGGTGACCTCGGTCAAGCAGGGCGGTGTGGAGGTGCCCGGCTTCGACAAGCCCAAGGCCACCGAGGCCATGCCGTCGGAGGTGGCGGACAACGTCACCGACGTGCTGCAGAACGTGATCCAGAAGGGTACGGGTATGAAGGCCCTGGCGCTGGGCCGGGCGGCGGCCGGCAAGACCGGTACCACCGACAGCAACAAGTCGGCCTGGTTCGTCGGCTACACCCAGCAGCTGTCGACCTCGATCGCGATGTTCCGCGAGAACCCGAAGACCCACAGTCTGCTCTCGATGAACGGCACGGCGGGCGTCGCGTCCATCCACGGTGGTGACATCCCGACCCAGGTCTGGACCGAGTACATGAAGTCGGCGCTCAAGGGAACGCAGGACACCGGCTTCCCGAAGCCGGTCAAGATCGGCGACATCCACGACGAGCTGGGCGCCCCCGTGTCGCCGAGCCCGTCCGTCTCGGCCTCGCCCACCCAGAGCGCGAGCTCGACGCCCACCCCGACGTTCACCAAGCCGACCCCGACGCTGACGCCCACGCCGACGGACACCTGCAAGGCCTGGCTGGGCTGCCAGGACCCCGGCAACGGCGGCAACAACAACGGCGGCGGCGGCAACAACGGCGGCGGCGACAACGGCGGTGGCCCGGGCGGCGGCCTGCCCTCGGACTCCTCGAGTCCGTCCGTCTCCTCCAGCAGTACCAAGGGCACCGGTCTCTTCCAGGGGCCCAACGGCTGAGACCGCCGCGGCCCCGCCCGGGGACCGCACCCGCACCGATCCGCGGCCGCGGAGGGCATCACGCCCTCCGCGGCCGCGGCCGTTCGCGGCGGCGTAAGGAACGGGACGGCCGCGCTCAGCCGCGTAGGGCAGGATGTCCGCATGACGAGCGTGCGCGAAGACCACCACCGGGAGGCCGGGGCGGCCGACGAGGCCCGGGAGGCGGAGGAGGTCGTTCCCCCGACGGGGGAGGACCCGGTCGCCCGGGCCGGGAGCGAGGTCATCGGGGGGCCGCTTGGGCGGTTCGCCGCCGTGGGGCGCGGCGGGTGGTGGAACCCGCTGCGGGTCATCGTGCTCGTGGCGATCGGGATGTTCGCGCTCGGCATGGTGCAGAAGCTGCCCTGCTACGACAGCGGCTGGTTCTTCGGGGCGAACGCCCAGTACAGCCACGCCTGCTACTCCGACATCCCACACCTGTACTACGGCCGCGGCTTCGCCGACGACCTGGTGCCGTACTTCGACCACATCCCCGACAAGGTCTCCGGCGGCATGGGCTACCTGGAGTACCCGGTCCTGACCGGCGTCTTCATGGAGGTCGCCTCCTGGCTGACCCCGCACGGCGGCACGATCCAGCACCGCGAGCAGATCTACTGGCTGGTCAACGCGGGGATGCTGATGGCGTGCACCGCGGTCATCGCGGTCTGCGTGGCCCGCACCAACCGGCGCCGCCCCTGGGACGCCCTGCTGGTCGCGCTGGCGCCCGCGTTCGCCCTGAACGCGACGATCAACTGGGACCTGTTCGCGGTGGCGCTCGCCGCGGCCGGGATGATGCTCTGGTCCCGCAGCCGGCCCCTGGCGGCGGGCATCCTGATCGGCCTGGCGACGGCCGCGAAGCTGTACCCGGTGTTCCTGCTGTGGCCGCTGCTGGTGCTGGCCCTGCGGGCCGGGAAGCTCAAGGCGTGGGGCGCCGCCTTCGGCGGGGCGGCGGGCTCCTGGATCGTGGTGAACCTGCCGGTGGCGTTCCTGGCCTGGGACGGCTGGTCCCGCTTCTACGGCTTCAGCCAGGAACGCGGCGTCGACTACGGCTCCTTCTGGCTGATCATCACCCAGCAGACCGGCATCTCGCTCGACCGGACCGTGGTCAACTTCTACGCCGCGGTGCTGTTCGCGCTGCTGGCGGTCGGCATCGGCCTGCTGGCGCTGTGGGCCCCCAGGCGGCCGCGCTTCGCGCAGCTGGCCTTCCTCGTCGTCGCGGCCTTCATCCTGACCAACAAGGTCTACTCACCGCAGTACGTACTGTGGCTGGTGCCGCTGGCCGCGCTCGCCAGGCCGCGCTGGCGCGACTTCCTGATCTGGCAGGCCGCCGAGGTCATGTACTTCCTCGGCATCTGGTTCTACCTGGCCTACACCACGGGCGGCGGCAACAAGGGGCTGCCGATGGACGGCTACCACCTCGCCATCGCCGTGCACCTGCTGGGGACGCTCTACCTGTGCGCGGTCGTCGTGCGCGACGTGCTCTTCCCCGAGCGCGACCCGGTCCGCCGGGACGGCTCGGACGACCCCTCCGGTGGTGTGCTGGACGAGGCGGAGGACAAGGTCACCCTGGGCCGCTCGGGCCACCATGCGCGCCACGCCGTCCCGTTCGCCGGCCCGGAGGGCGCGTACGGGCCCGGGAGGCCGGTCCAGCAGCCCGTGCAGTGGGGCGTGGACCCGAACCCGCCGGCCTGACCTCCACGGCGCTCCTGAGGCCCCCGCAGCCCTGTGGCTCGGGGGCCTCACTGGTGCGCGGAGCGCGGCGTCAGCGGTCGACGACGCGGTCGAACTGGGTCGTGGTGTGCCGCAGATGGGCCACCAGCTCGTCCCCGACGGCGGGCGGGGCGACGTCGCCCGGCAGGAAGAGGATCGACACCTGCATGTGCGGGGGCTCGGCGAACCAGCGCTGCTTGCCCGCCCACACGAAGGGCGACAGGTTGCGGTTGATGGTGGCCAGGCCCGCCCGGGCGACGCCCTTGGCGCGCGGCATGACGCCGTGCATGGCCTTGGGGGCCTCAAGGCCCACGCCGTGGGAGGTGCCGCCCGCCACGACCACCAGGTGGCCGTCCTCGCCCGCCCTCTGCTGGCGGTAGCCGAAGCGCTCGCCCTTGGCGACGCGGGTGACGTCCAGGACGGCGCCCCGGTACTCGGTCGCCTCGTGGTCGCCGAGCCAGAGCCGGGTGCCGATCCGGGCCCGGAAGCGGGTCTGCGGGAACTGGGTGCGCAGCCGCTCCAGCTCGCCCGCCTTGAGGTGGCTGACGAACAGCGTGTGCAGCGGCAGCCGGGCCGCGCGCAGCCGCTCCATCCAGTGGAAGACCTCCTCCACCGCGTCGGAGCCGTCGGTGCGGTCCAGCGGCAGGTGGATGGCGAAGCCCTCCAGACGGACGTCGTCGATGGCCGAGTGCAGCTTGACGAAGTCGTCCTCGCTCACGCCGTGGCGCTTCATGCTGCTCATGACCTCGATGACGACCCGCGCGCCGACCAGGCCGCGCACGCCCTCCACCGACGAGACGGACCTTATGGCCCGGTCCGGCAGCGGGACCGGCTCCTCGCCCAGCCGGTACGGGGTGAGGACGAGCAGGTCGCCGCCGAACAAGTCCTTGATCCTCGCGGCCTCGTACGTCGTGCCGACGGCCAGGATGTCCGCGCCCAGGCGGATGGCCTCCTCCGTCAGGCGCTCGTGGCCGAAGCCGTATCCGTTGCCCTTGCAGACCGGGATCAGCCCCGGGAACTGCTCCGCCACGGACTGCTGGTGCGCGCGCCAGCGCACGGTGTCGACGTACAGGGAGAGCGCCATGGCGGGTGGGGTGGCCTTTCGTGGTGTCGGCGGTCGGGCGGGCGGGTCAGCGGCGCGACATGTAGATGTCGAGCGCCTTGTGCAGCAGCTTGTTGAGCGGGAAGTCCCACTCGCCCAGGTATTCGGCAGCCTGCCCGCCGGTGCCCACCTTGAACTGGATGAGCCCGAAGAGGTGGTCGCTCTCGTCCAGGGAGTCGCTGATGCCGCGCAGGTCGTACACGCTCGCGCCGAGCGCGTAGGCGTCCCGCAGCATGCGCCACTGCATGGCGTTGCTGGGCCGCACCTCGCGCTTGTGGTTGGCGGAGGCGCCGTACGAGTACCAGACGTGCCGGCCGACGACGAGCATCGTCGCGGCGGCGACCGCCTCGCCCTCGTGCGTGGCGAAGTACAGGCGCATGCGGTTGGGGTCCTCGGTGTTGAGCACCTTCCACATGCGCTGGAAGTACGACAGCGGGCGGGGCCGGAAGTGGTCGCGCTCGGCGGTGACCTCGTACAGCTGCTGCCACACGGCCAGGTCGTCGTAGCCGCCCTGGACGACCTCGACGCCGGCCTTCTCGGCCTTCTTGATGTTGCGCCGCCACAGCTGGTTGAAGCCCTTCTGGACGTCGTCCAGGCTGCGGTCCTCCAGCGGGACCTGGAAGACGTAGCGCGGCTGCACGTCGCCGAAGCCGGCGCCGCCGTCCTCGCCCTGCTGCCAGCCCATGCGGCGCAGGCGGTCCGCCACCTCGAAGGCGCGGGGCTCGATGAAGGTCGCCTCGACGTCGCGCAGGCGCTTGACGTCCGGGTCCGCGATGCCCGCCTTGATGGCGTTCGCGTCCCAGCGGCGGATCACCACGGGCGGGCCCATCTTCACGGAGAAGGCGCCCTGCTGCTTCAGATGCGCGAGCATCGGGCGCAGCCAGTCCTCCAGGTTGGGCGCGTACCAGTTGATCACCGGGCCCTCGGGCAGGTACGCCAGGTACCGCTTCACCTTGGGCAGCTGCCGGTACAGGACCAGGCCCGCGCCGACCAGTTCACCGGTCCTGTCGTCGAACCAGCCCAGGTTCTCCGAGCGCCATTCGGTCTTGACGTCCGCCCAGGCGGGGACCTGGCAGTGGCTCGCCGAGGGCAGGCTCTGGATGTACGCCAGGTGCTGTTCCCGACTGATGGTCCTCAGGGTCAAGCTCATGCGGGGCGCTCCCCATCGCTGCTGCGGCTAAGGCGTCTCTGTCTGCACTACTACTGCACTACTACTGCGCCGAAGCCTACTGCGAACGGCGAACGCCCCCGCGAGGGCTGTGGACAACCGGAGGCGACCGCTCGGGCCCGGACGGCCCTGCGCCGGGCCCGGCCGCCGCCGGCTATCCCCCCAGCACTCCGCCGAAGAGGCCGCCGTGGGCCATGCCGATGTAGAAACCGACGCCGGCCAGGCCCATCCCGATGATGAAGACGAAGCGCTCCGCGGTGGTGACCGAGCGGTACTGCCCGTAGGCGCCGACGAGCAGGCCGATCAGTCCGGCCCAGGAGCTGAGCAGGTGCAGTCCGCTCCAGAAGGCGGCGATGGAGGCGAGCAGGCCCAGCACGAGCGTCGCGACAGCGAGGCCGTTCTCCACCGGGTGGGGCCGGCCGTCGCTGTTGAAGGTGAAGAACCGGAAGCGGTGGTGGTGACGGGCGTCGGTGGTGGGTCGTACTGCCTGTGCCATGGGGCACCTCCGTGATGGAGAAGTGGCGCATCGTAGCGCCGGACACACCCGATGTGTACAGATTGCGGTCTTCCACGGGCGGATTTCAACCGGAAGCACAGGGCCGGGTAGTGTGTACCGTCTGCACCGGTGTCTGTGCAGGCCCACACAACGGTCCGCAAGGCCTCCGGGGAGCGATCCGCGGAACGCCCAGGGCGTTGTCGGTGGCCCGCGATACCGTTGCGACGCGATGCAAACCCTCCTGCCATGGAAACGCCATGGCCGCTGAGTCCGAAGGAGGTGGGTTCCACATGCGTCACTACGAGGTGATGGTGATCCTCGACCCCGATCTCGAGGAGCGTGCTGTCTCCCCGCTGATCGAGAACTTCCTTGGTGTCGTCCGTACGGGCGGCGGCAAGGTCGAGAAGATCGACACCTGGGGCCGTCGTCGTCTCTCTTACGAGATCAAGAAGAAGCCCGAGGGCATCTACTCGGTCATCGACCTCAACGCCACACCCGAGGTCGTCAAGGAGCTCGACCGTCAGATGAACCTGAACGAGTCGGTCCTCCGGACCAAGGTCCTCCGCCCCGAAACCCACTGAGCCTGACGGCTCACGGCATTTCGGGATACCGAGCAGCCAAGAAAAGCCGAGAGGTCACCCACCATGGCAGGCGAGACCGTCATCACGGTCGTCGGCAATCTCGTCGACGACCCCGAGCTGCGCTTCACCCCCTCCGGTGCGGCGGTCGCGAAGTTCCGTGTCGCGTCCACCCCCCGCACCTTCGACCGGCAGACCAACGAGTGGAAGGACGGCGAGAGCCTCTTCCTCACGTGCTCGGTCTGGCGGCAGGCGGCGGAGAACGTGGCGGAGTCCCTTCAGAAGGGCATGCGCGTCATCGTGCAGGGCCGGCTGAAGCAGCGGACCTACGACGACCGTGAGGGCGTCAAGCGGACGGTCTACGAGCTGGACGTCGACGAGGTCGGCGCCAGCCTGCGCAGCGCGACCGCGAAGATCACCCGGGCGAGCGGCGGCGGTGCCGGCGGCGCCCGCGGCGGTCAGGGCGGTTACGGCGGCGGCGGTCAGGGTGGTGGCGGCAACTGGGGCGGTGGCTCCGGTGGCGGCCAGGGCGGCGCTCCCGCCGACGACCCCTGGGCGACCAGTGCTCCGGCCGGTGGCGGCCAGGGTGGTGGCGGGAACTGGGGCGGTGGCTCCGGTTCCGGCGGCGGCTACTCGGACGAGCCTCCCTTCTAAGGGCGGCGCACCACACTTCTTGATCACACTGGAGAGAGACAATGGCGAAGCCGCCTGCTCGCAAGCCGAAGAAGAAGGTTTGCGTGTTCTGCAAGGACAAGATCACGTACGTCGACTACAAGGACACGAACCTGCTGCGGAAGTTCATTTCCGACCGCGGCAAGATCCGTGCCCGCCGGGTCACCGGCAACTGCACCCAGCACCAGCGCGACGTCGCCACGGCCGTGAAGAACAGCCGTGAGATGGCGCTGCTGCCCTACACCTCGACCGCTCGCTAAGGAAGGGTGACTGAGCAATGGCGAAGATCATCCTCACCAATGAGGTCAGCGGCCTCGGCGCCGCAGGCGACGTCGTAGAGGTCAAGAGCGGCTACGCCCGCAACTACCTGATCCCCCGCGGTTTCGCGATCGCGTGGACCAAGGGTGGCGAGAAGGACGTCGAGCAGATCCGCCGCGCGCGCCGGATCCGTGAGATCGCGACCATCGAGCAGGCCAACGCCGTCAAGGCGCAGCTCGCCGGTGTCAAGGTCAAGCTGGCGACCCGCGCGGGTGAAGCCGGCCGTCTGTTCGGCTCGGTGACCCCGGCCGACATCGCCGTGGCCATCAAGGCCGCGGGCGGTCCGGACGTCGACAAGCGCCGGGTCGAGATCGGTTCGCCGATCAAGACGCTGGGCTCGCACAAGGTGTCGGTGCGCCTGCACCCCGAGGTCGAGGCCGGGCTCGACGTCGAGGTCGTCGCGAGCTGACCCGCACCGCGTGAGCGAAGGGCCCGGAACCACTGGTTCCGGGCCCTTCGTCCGTGCCGGTGTTCCGATCGGGCGGACCGGGCCGGTCAGGCGCGGACCGCCCCGGTGACGGCCCACTTGCCGGAACGGGCGCGCAGTCGCAGGGTGACCAGCCGGGTCAGCATCATCAGGTCCATCGCCCACCACAGTGCCGTCAGGCCGCCCCCGAGGGCGGGCACGGCCAGCGCGACCGGGGCGAAGACCACCAGGGTGACGATCGTGGAGCCGGCGAGGTAGGCGCCGTCCCCCGCGCCGATCAGTACGCCGTCCAGCACGAAGACGGCCCCGCAGACCGGCTGCGCCAGTGCCGCGACCAGCAGCACCGGCACGAGGGCGGAGTGCACCGCCGGGTCGGAGGTGAACAGCGGCGCGATCAGCGGCCGGCCCACCGCCGTCAGCAGCCCGATCAGGACACCGGCGGCGACACCCCACTGGACCATGCGGCGGCAGGCGGCCCTTGCCGCCTCGGCGTCACCGGCGCCCAGGTGGCGGCCGATGATCGCCTGCCCCGCGATGGCGAGGGCGTCGAGGGCGTAGGCGGCGAGTGTCCACAGGGCGAAGGTGATCTGGTGGGCGGCGATCGACACGTCCCCGAGCCGGGCCGCGACGGCCGTGGCGATCATGAGCACGGCGCGCAGGCTCAGTGTGCGGATCAGCAGCGGCGTTCCGGCCTGGGCGCTGGCCCGGACACCCGCCGGATCGGGCCGGAGGGAGGCGCCGTGCCGCCGGGCGCCGCGGACCACGACCGTGAGGTAGACGGCCGCCATGGCGTTCTGGGCGATCACCGTTCCCCAGGCGGAGCCGGCGATGCCGAACCCGGCGCCGTAGACCAGCAGCACATTGAGCGCGGCGTTGGCGGCGAAGCCGCCGACGGCCACGTGAAGGGGGGTCCTGGTGTTCTGCAGGCCCCGCAGGACGCCGGTCGCCGCGAGGACGACGAGCATCGCGGGGATGCCGAGCGCGCTGATCCGCAGATAGGTGACGGCGTACGGGGCCGCGGTGCCCGACGCGCCGAACAGGCCGGTGAGGGCGGGCGCCGCGGGGACGGTCACGGCCACGGCGGCGACGCTGATCAGGAGGGCGAGCCAGATGCCGTCCATGCCCTGGCGTATCGCGGCGGGCAGGTCGCCGGCGCCGACCCGGCGGGCCACGGCGGCCGTGGTGGCGTAGGCGAGGAAGACGAAGACGCCGACGACGGTGGTGAGGAGCGCGCCGGCCACGCCGAGGCCGGCGAGCTGCGCGGTGCCGAGGTGGCCGACGATGGCGCTGTCGGCCAGGAGGAAGAGCGGTTCGGCGACCAGGGCGCCGAAGGCGGGCAGGGCGAGGCCGAAGATCTCGCGGTCGTGGCGGCGGGCGGACTGCTGACGGGAGAACTCGGCGGTCTGAGGCACGCGGCCAGCGTAATCATCCACATGTAATAGGTGCAAGGGGTCTTCGTCCATTACCTGTCGCTGCACAGGGTGATCTGCTCCGCGTCGTTTGTCGCGATCTTGAGCCGAAGGGGGAAGTTTTTCTTGTCCACAGCGGGTGGATGAAGAAAGTGCAGGTCAGAGCCGTGATCATTGGGTGATTGTGTGCTTGTCCACGTCGCTGTCCCCCGGCCTGTACACAGCTTGGGCGGGCTTCTCCACAGGCGAAGCGGTTTCTTCAACAGGTCGTCCCCAGCCCCTGTGGATAACCGTCTTGGCTCCGGGCCCCGAGGACCCCTACCGTGGGGCGTCGCCCGACGCGCCACAGGCGTGCGCGGGCGTCTCGAATTCGTCAGAACTGTCAGAGCGATGGCGTAGGAAAGTACAGCCACGCCGCGGTAGCGGTGCGCGTCCACGGGAGGAGGTGGCAGGGGGTGAGCCAGCCAGAACCCGCGGAGGACCACTGGGGAGGAGAGCCGCCCTTCCCGCCGGACGGTCCCGGCGACCGGCTGCCCGTCGCCCGGTTCCGCCGCAAGGACGACCGCGACCGTGACCGCGACCGCGACGAGGACCGCGGTGGCGGCGGCTTCGAGCGCGTCCCCCCGCAGGACCTGGACGCGGAGATGTCGGTACTGGGCGGCATGCTGCTGTCCAAGGACGCCATCGCCGACGTCGTCGAGGTGCTCAAGGGCGCCGACTTCTACCGTCCCGCGCACGAGACGGTCTACGCGGCGATCCTCGACCTGTACGCGCGCGGCGAGCCCGCCGACCCGATCACGGTGGCCGCCGAGCTCACCAAGCGCGGCGAGCTCACCCGTGTCGGCGGCTCCCCCTATCTGCACAGCCTCGTCAACGCGGTGCCCACCGCGGCGAACGCCGAGTACTACGCCGAGATCGTGCACGAACGCGCGGTCCTGCGGCGGCTGGTCGAGGCCGGCACCCGCATCACGCAGATGGGGTACGCCGCCGACGGCGACGTGGACGAGATCGTCAACTCCGCCCAGGCCGAGATCTACGCCGTCACCGAGCAGCGCACCAGTGAGGACTACCTGCCGCTCTCCGAGATCATGGAGGGCGCCCTCGACGAGATCGAGGCCATCGGCTCCCGCAGCGGCCAGATGTCCGGCGTGCCCACCGGTTTCGCCGACCTGGACTCGCTCACCAACGGCCTGCACCCCGGCCAGATGATCGTCATCGCCGCCCGTCCCGCGATGGGCAAGTCCACGCTCGCGCTGGACTTCGCCCGCGCCTGCTCGGTCGGCAGCGGCATGCCCAGCGTCTTCTTCTCCCTCGAAATGGGCCGCAACGAGATCGCGATGCGCCTGCTGTCCGCCGAGGCCCGCGTGGCGCTGCACCACATGCGCTCGGGCAACATGACCGACGACGACTGGACCCGGCTCGCCCGCCGGATGCCCGACGTCTCCGCGGCCCCCCTCTACATCGACGACTCCCCGAACCTGTCGATGATGGAGATCCGCGCCAAGTGCCGCCGCCTGAAGCAGCGCAACGACCTGCGGCTGGTCGTCATCGACTACCTCCAGCTGATGCAGGCGGGCGGCTCGCGCCGCCCCGAGAGCCGCCAGCAGGAGGTCTCCGACATGTCCCGTAACCTCAAGCTCCTCGCCAAGGAGCTCGAGGTGCCGGTCATCGCGCTCTCCCAGCTGAACCGTGGCCCCGAACAGCGCACGGACAAACGGCCGATGGTCAGCGACCTGCGTGAGTCCGGCTCCATCGAGCAGGACGCCGACATGGTGATCCTGCTCCACCGCGAGGACGCCTACGAGAAGGAGTCCCCCCGCGCGGGCGAGGCCGACCTGATCGTGGCCAAGCACCGCAACGGCCCCACGGCGACGATCACCGTGGCCTTCCAGGGCCACTACTCCCGCTTCGTGGACATGGCCCAGACCTGACCGGCCGGTGCCGCCCGCCCGGACCCGGGCACGTCCCGCTCCTCCCCGTACGGCGTGCGGAGCCGCGGGGAGTCAGCCCAGGGCCAGCATGAGCGGGGTGTGGCGCCGGGCGTCGTCGCCGGGAAGGTTGCGGTCGCCCAGCACCATCAGGGTGTTCGGGAAGGCGGGCAGGACGCCGTGTGCGGCCGCCCAGGCGGGGAGGGTGTGGCGCAGGGGGTCCTCGGTGCGCAGGTCGAGGCGGACGGGGCCCTCGGCGTCGCGGGCGATCGCCGTGACGAGCCGCCGGGCGGCGGCCGTGGTGTCCGCGACGATCGGGCCGAGGACGAGGGTGCCGTCGTTGCGCCAGGCGGAGGCGTAGCCGGTGAGCCTGCCGTCCTCTTCGGTCACCAGGGTGCGTTCGGCGAACCGGGGGAGATCCCGCAGCAGCGGCGAGCGGTCGGCGCCGAACACCTCGGCGTCCAGGGCGAGCAGGGCCGGCAGGTCGGCCTCCCCGGCGGGCCGGGGCGCGGCTGGGTCCGGTTCGTCGGCGGCCGGCGGGCGGAAGCCGCCGCGGTGGGTGACGACGGTGCCGACGGTGCGGAAGCCGAGCTTCTCGTACAGCGGCCGGCCGCGGTCCGTGGCGTGCAGGGTGACGGTGTCGTCGCCCGCTTCGCCGAGGACGTGCGTCATGATGCGCCGGCCGACGCCGCGCCCCTCGTAGCGCGCGGCGACGAGCACCATGCTCACGGCGGCGAGGCCGCCCGCGTAGCGGGTGAGGACGGTGGTGGCGGCCAGGCCGCGGCCGTCGGGGGCGTCGATGCCCCAGCCGGTGCCGTGGGTGAGCAGGAAGCGCCACTTGCGCTCCTCGGCGCCCCAGTCACGGCTGACGGCGAGCTCCGAGCAGGCGGCGAGGTCGCCGGGGCCGAGGCGGCGGACGGGCAGTGGCGGCAAGGGGGATGTCATGCGGGAAGCGTGGCCGGGGGTGGCTGGGCGGCGGGCATAGTTTTCCCCTATGGGCATCGGCCGGGCCGGATGTCCTCCGCCCGTGGAACCCGGGACCTGCCGCGGGCCGCGGAGGCGACGGCTGTCCGGGCAGTCCGACCGGCCGTCGTGTGGCTGCCGTTGCACGCGTCGGGGCCGGGGACGGTGACGCATCACGGCCGACCGGCGCTGCGCCCCCGTCGGTACGTCCACCGCCGAGCACTGCGCGCGCTCCCACGTGCTGGTCGTGCCCTTCGCCGGGGACGTGCGCGAGCCGGCGGAAGAGGCGATGCGGCTGTTCGGCGCCGGCCGGGTGGTCGCGTACCGTCGCGGAGGGACCGGCGAGGGAGAGGGAACGTGGGACGGCTGCACATCTTCGACATGGACGGGACGCTGATGCACGGCTCCTCGGCGAGCATGGAACTCGCCCGGGAGCTGGGCCTGGTGGCCGAGTTCCGCGAGCTGGAGACGGCGCTGGCGGGCGGCCTCCTCGACCCGCCCGGCTTTGCCGAGCGGGCCTGGGGGATGTACGGCCTGCTGACCGACGCGCACCTTGCGGCGGCCTTCGAGGGCGCGCCGTGGCTCACCGGGATACGCGAGGTGTGGGCGGACATCGCCTCCCGCGGCGAGCACTGCGCCGTGATCTCGCTCTCGCCGGACTTCTTCGTCCGGCGGCTGCTGGCCTGGGGTGTGCACGAGGTGCGGGCGTCGGTCTTCCCCGAGGTGCCGTTCGCGCCGGACGCGCTGCTGGACCGGTCGGGGATCCTGCTCCCGCAGTCCAAGGTGACGGCGGCGGACGAGCTGTGCGCCCGGTTCGGGGTGAGCCGGCGGGAGTGCGTGGCGTACGGGGACTCGATGTCGGACACCGCGCTCTTCGCCGCGGTGCCGGTCTCGGTGGCCGTCAACGGCGACCACCACGTGAGCGGCCTGGCGACCCACGCCTACGCGGGACGTGATCTGCGCGAGGCGTATGCACTCGTCACCGGGTGACGGTGAATTCCCCGCCGGGAAGGGTGCCGCGGCGCTGGGGAATGCATAACTCCGGGTAATGCCCGCAGCGTACGCGGCGTTCCGTGTCGCATGGGGGCGGGCCCCGTAGGCAACCGAGCCTAACGGGATTCGTATCCGCGTTTCCCGTTCTTCCGGCTATTTGTCCATTCGGCGTGATGCGCCTGGCAGGCTCTCCGTGCAGAACGTGTGCCGACGACGGACACCGACCGGGAGAAGCTCGAGGCGAACCTGATCATGGACGCTCTGACCACGAACGTTACCGGGCCCGGCAAGGGGGCCGACGCCGACGCCGACGGATGGTTCAGTCCCCGCCGGCCCCCGGACGGACCGCGGACGCAGCACGACGGGACGGTGGGCGGCACGGGCGCGAGGGGCCTCGCGAACGGGACGCCCAGCAGACCGGTGCGGCCGATCCGGCCGGTGGGGACGGGTGCCCACCGGATATCCGCGCGGCCGGACGCCGGCGACGGCGGCACCGCGGTGCCGCGGCCGGTCCCGGACCCGCCGCCCCCGCCCCCCTCCCCGCCCTCACCGGTCCCGGACCCGCCGGCGCGGTCCGGGCCGCGTACCGCGGAACACGGGCCGAGCCCGGACGCGGTACTGATCCGCAGGACCATGGAGACCGTCGCCCCCGTCGCTGACAAAACGACGTCGTATTTCTATGCGCTTTTGTTCATACGGCACCCGGAATTGCGCGAACTCTTCCCGGCGGCGATGGACAGCCAGCGCGACCGATTGCTGAAAGCGCTTCTCACCGCCGCAGAACACATCGACGACGCCGAGACGCTGACCGAATACCTCGCCCATCTGGGCCGCGGGCACCGCAAGTACGGCACCCGCCCCGAGCACTACCCGGCCGTCGGCGAATGCCTGATCGGCGCCCTGACCCGCTACGCCGCCGACATCTGGGACGACGAGGTCGAGGCCGCCTGGGTGCGCGCCTACACGGCGATCTCGCAGATCATGATCAACGCCGCGGCCGCCGACGAGAAGCACGCTCCGCCCTGGTGGCACGCCGAGATCGTCTCGCACGACCTGCGCACCCCGGACATAGCCGTGGTCACCGTGCGGCCCGACCAGCCCTACCCCTTCCTCGCCGGGCAGTACACGACACTGGAGACCCCCTGGTGGCCGCGCGTGTGGCGGCACTACTCCTTCGCGTCGGCCCCCCGCGGCGACGGCCTGCTCGTCTTCCACGTCAAGGCCGTCCCGGCCGGATGGGTCAGCGGGGCGCTGGTGCACCGCGCCCGGCCGGGCGACATCGTCCGGCTCGGCCCCCCGTCCGGTTCGATGGTCGTGGACCACAGCGCCGACAACGGCCTGCTCTGCCTCGGCGGGGGCACAGGCATCGCCCCGATCAAGGCGCTGGTGGAGGACGTCGCCGAGCACGGCAGGCGGCGCGCCATGGAGGTCTTCTACGGCGCCCGCAGCGACCACGACCTGTACGACCTCGACACCCTGCTGCGGCTGGACCGCACGCACCCATGGCTGTCCGTCCGCCCGGTGGTCTCCGAGGGCGGCCCCGGCAGTCTGCACGGTCAACTGCCGGAGATCGTGCACCAGTACGGCCCCTGGCCGGAGTTCGACGCGTATCTGAGCGGTCCGCCCGGGATGATCCGCCGGGGCGTGGACAGTCTGCTGCGCAGCGGCATCCCCTCGCAGCGCATCCGCCACGACCTGATCGAGGAACTGGTCGCGGCAGGCGACTGACACCCTCCGGCCCCGCCCCCGCCTCACGAGGAAAAACGTTGCCGCACCACCGCCCGGCCCGGATCAGCCCAGATCGGAGGAGAGCAGCCCCAGCACGCCCTCGATGTTGCCGTCCAGGTAGTGCCGCAGGGTGAGCGGGACGACCTCCACCGAGGCGAGCCCCACCCGGCTGAAGGGGACGCGCACGATCTCGTACGTCCCCGAGGGCTCGTCCACCTCGGGGCCGTGCCGCCGGGCCGGGTCCATGGACGCCAGCCGGCAGACGAAGAAGTGCTGCACCTTCACGCCGTGCGAGCCGTCGCCGGAGATGTGCTCGACGGTGTCGACGAAGGCGGGGACGACGTCGGTGACCTTGGCCCCGAGCTCCTCGTCGAGCTCACGGTGGAGGGCCTCCACCACGGTGGCGTCCTCGGCCTCCACGCCGCCGCCGGGGGTGACCCAGTACGGGTTGAGACCGGGCTTGGTGCGCTTGATGAGCACGAGGGAGTCGCCGTCCAGCAGGATGGCGCGGGCGGTGCGCTTGACCACGGGACGGGTGGCCGGGGCGGTCGGCGGAGCGGGTGGGGCAGGTGTTCCGGTGTCCGGGGGCATGCCTGAGATCTGCCGCGGCGCGGGAGGGCGCAAACGCCTCCGGGACGGCGAATCGGAACGCGCAGTTCCCCCGGACGTCACCCGCCGGCCGCCCGGCGCCCGCTCACCAGCCGGCCGCCGCCCGGATGAGCCGCTCGTGCACCCGCGCGATGTGCGGCAGGGCGAGCGTCCCGGCGCGCACGGAGACGAAGTAGGTGCGCAGCGGGGGCACCGGCGGCTCCAGCAGCGCCGCGGCGGCCCCTCCGGTCAGCGCCTCGCAGCACAGGTAGCGCGGCAGTACGGCCATGCCGACGCCGGCCAGTACGCACTCCAGCACCGCCCGCAGGTCCGGCACCACGATCGCCGGCACGATCGCGGGGCTGCTGTCGAAGACCGCCGACCAGTAGTGGTCGAGCAGCGGCATGCCCTCGTCGTAGGAGATCACCGGGACGTCGTCCAGGGCCCGAACGCCGTGGGTGTGCACGGCCTGCGGCCCGCCGATGCGCTCCTGCCAGGCGGGGGCCGCGACCAGGATCTGCTCCTCGTCCCACAGCGGGGTGGCGGCCAGCAGGCGGTCCCGCGGGCGGATGGTGCCCAGGGACACGTCGTGGTGCCCGGCGGCGAGACCGGCCAGCGCCTCGTCCTCGCCCGCGAGCGCTATGCGCAGTTGCAGGCCCTCGGCGACCAGCGGCGCCAGCGCGGGCAGGGCGCGCAGCGAGGTGAAGGTGGGGGGTCCGGCGAGGTGGAGGGTGCGGTGGCCGGAGTCCTCGGCGATGTCCCCCTCGGTGATCTCCAGGAGGGCGTCGAGGTGCGGGGCGACCCGGTGGGCCAGGTCGTCGCCGACCGGCGTGGGGCTGACCCCGCGCGGCAGCCGCAGGAACAGCGGGCGGCCGACCTGCCGTTCGAGGCTGCGGATCTGGCTGGTGACCGCGGGCTGGGACAGGCCCAGCAACTGGGCGGCCCTGGTGAAGGATCCGGCTCGGTGCACCGTGACGAACGTGCGCAGCAGAGCCAGATCCATGGAACCGCTCCCTTGAAGCGTCTGTCGTGCCCGCAACTATAAATATATCGATAGGTCTGCATCGCAACTGTGATTGGACACTGACGCAGAGTCAACTAGCCTTGTTCGAGCGGATCTCCGCGCGTAAAGCCAGGGTGGTCCGAGCCACGAGGGGGGAGGCTCGGGCCACCCATTCTGCGTAGCACCGCCTACGTAGATATATCTGTTCTGCGTGAACGGCGGGCGCTACTTGGCGGCGTCGAGCGCGTGCAGCACGTCCCGCACGATGTCGGCCGCGTCCTCCACACCCACCGAGAAGCGGACAAAGCCCTCGGGCACCGCGTCCCCGCCCCAGCGCGCCCGGCGCTCGGCCGTGCTCGTCACGCTGCCGAAACTGGTCGCCTCGGTCGTCAGCAGCAGCGCGGACAGGAAGCGTTCGGCGTGCGCCTTGTCCGGGAGCGTGAAGGAGACGACGCTGCCGAAGCGGGCCATCTGCGCTGCCGCCACGGCGTGCGCGGGGTCCTCGGGGTGGCCGGGGTGGCGCACATCGGTGACCTCGGGGCGCTCCAGCAACGCGGCGGTCAGCGCCAGCGCGTTGGCGGCCTGCCGGTCCACGCGCAGCGCGAGCGTGGACAGCGAGCGGTGCGCCAGCCAGGCCTCCATCGGGCCCGGAATGGCGCCCACCGTCTTGCGCCACAGCCGTACCTGGGCGGCGAGTTCGGGGCGGCGGGTGGTCACGTAGCCCAGCAGCAGGTCACCGTGGCCGGACAGCGCCTTGGTGCCGCTGGCCACCGAGAAGTCCGCGCCGAGGTCGAGCGGGCGCTGACCGAGCGGCGTGGCCAGGGTGTTGTCCACGGCGACCAGCGCCCCGGCGGCGTGGGCCGCGTCGGCCAGGCGCCGGATGTCGCACACGTCCAGGCCCGGGTTGGACGGGGTCTCGATCCACAGCAGCTTCGCGCCGTGGAGCACCTCCGCCTGTGCGTCGCCCGCGGTCGGGGCGAGCCGTACCTCCACCCCGTACTCCTCCAGACGCCCCCGCAGGGAGCGGGTGGCCTGGTAGCAGTCCGAGGGGAGCACCACGGTGTCCCCGGTGCGCACCTGGGAGAGCAGCACGGAGGAGATCGCGCCCATGCCGGAGGAGAAGACCAGTGTCTCGGCGTCGGCGTCCGGGGACTCCAGGGCGGAGATGGCCTCCTCCAGCCGGGTCCACGTGGGGTTCTCGTCACGTCCGTAGGTGTACGGACCGGAGACGTCGCCCGGCAGGTGGAAATGCGCGGCGAAGACCGGGCCGGGCAGCGCGGGCTCGTGCGGCCGGGCCTCCGGGCGCCCGGCGTGCACGCTGCGCGTGCTGTCCCCGGGCGCGTTCTCGTACTCCGTCATCGCGCTCTCCTCGCTCTCCCCGCGACGTCGGACGTCACGGCGGACCATGTCGGTGTACGGCCCATCCAACCCGATCGGCCCTCAGGCCCGCGACAGGGCCTCCCGGGCGGCGCGGCCGGCGGCGGCGCCGTAGTGGCCGCCGAAGAGCGCCGCGTGCACCAGCAGCGGGTGCAACTGGTGCAGCGCCACCCGCTCCCGCCGCCCCGGAACCGGGCGCACCTCCTCGTACGCCGCGAGGATCCGCGGCATCTGCGGGCAGCCGAACAGCTCCAGCATCGCCAGGTCCGCCTCGGGGTCGCCGCCCTGCGCGGCGGGGTCGACCAGCCGGGCGCGGCCGTCGGCGGCGAACAGGACGTTGCCGGACCACAGGTCGCCGTGGATCAGCGCGGGCGGCCGCGGGGCTCCCGCGATCCGCGGCAGCAGCTCGCAGACCCGCTCCACCGACCGCACATCGGCCGGGGCCATCGCCCCGTCGCCGGCGGCCTGCCGCAGGAAGGGCAGCAGCCGGTGCTCGGCGTGGAAGGCCGCCCAGTCCTCCGGGGCGGCCGGCGGCGGCCCGGTGGGGGACGGCAGCGGGAGCCGGCCGAGGAAACCGGGGCCGGCGGGGCCCCAGGCCGCGGCCCGTACGTCGTGCAGTGCGGCCAGTTCACGGCCCAGCCGCTCGGCCTGGGAGGGCGTGGCGGGTCCGGGCTCGATCCACTCCAGGACCAGGGTGTTCCGGTCGGCCGCCAGCACCTGCGGCACCGCGACCGTGCCGGTGGAGCCGAGCAACCGCAGTCCCGCGGCCTCCGCGGCGAAGAAACCGTCCGGGGCGTCGTGGAGCGTCTTGGCGAAGACCGCGCCGGGTCCGCCGGGCCCGTCCAGCCGGGCCGCCGTGCAGATGGAACCGCCGCCCACCGGGACGGGATCGCCGGCGTCCCGGCCCAGCAGGGCCGACACGTCGGCAGCGAGGCCGGCGAGGCCGCCCCCGCCGGCGACGGCGGGCGGGTTCATGGCGCCGGGGCGGGCTCGCCGAGGGCGTCGCGCACGGTGTCCAGCAGGCCGTCGGCGGCGGCCTCGCACATCTCCAGGCAGAGCGCGAAGCCGTCCATGTCCCCGTAGTAGGGGTCCGGCACGTCGAGTGCGCCGGCGTCCGCCGAGCCCGCGACCGCCGGGTCCCAGCTGCGCAGCAGCCGTACCTTGGCGGCGTCCTGCGGGGTCGGCGCGAGGCGCCGCAGGGCCCGCAGGTGCCCGGCGTCCAGGGCGACGACCAGGTCCAGCCCGGCGAACCACTCGGGCTGGAACTGCCGGGCGACGTGCTCGTGCCCGTACCCCGCGGCACGGAGCACGGAGACCGTGCGGTGGTCGGCGCCGTCCCCCTCGTGCCAGGAGCCGGTGCCCGCGCTGTCGATCACGACGCGGCCGTCGAGCCCGGCCTCCTCGACGCGGGCGCGGAAGACGTGCTCGGCCATGGGCGACCGGCAGATGTTCCCGGTGCAGACGAAGCACACCCGGAACGGTGTGCGGGACGACGACGCAGCGCTCATGGCCTCCATGATGCAGCTCTCGCGCTCAGTCCTCGTCGGGCAGGAGCATGTTGAGCGCCCAGGACACGATGCTGATGATCAGCCCGCCGAGCACGGCGGCCCAGAAGCCCTCGACGTGGAAGTCCAGGCTCAGCTTGCCGGACAGCCAGGAGGTCAGCAGCAGCATCAGGGCGTTCACCACCAGGGTGAACAGTCCCAGGGTGAGGATCAGCAGGGGGAAAGAGAGCAGCTTCACCAACGGCTTCACCAGCCAGTTGACCAGGCCGAAGACCAGGGCGACCAGGATCAGGGTGAGAGCCTTGTGCGCCGTGTCGTCACCGGTGAGCGTGATGTTGCCCACGAGCCAGATGGCCACGAGCAGGGCCCCGGCGTTCGCGAGCGTCTTGACGACGAAGTTCATCATGGCTGAGATCGTCGCAGAAGTGATCGCGCAGGCACAGGGGTGCAAGGGAGCGGGCAAGTGAAGGTGTTCCGGCTGGACGACCTGGAGGCCGAACGCGCCGCCAACAACGGCGCGTATCTGAGCTTCCTGCGGGAGCGGAACATGTCCGCCGGGCTGTACGCGCTGGCGGCGGGCGAGCTCGACCCGCAGAAGCCGCACGACCAGGACGAGATCTACCTCGTGGTGAGCGGCCGCGCGCTGATCACCGTGGGGGAGGAGACGACGCAGGTCGCGCGGGGCAGCGTGGTCCACGTGCCGGCCCGGGTGCCGCACCGCTTCCACCACATCAGCGAGGACCTGCGGGTCCTGGTGGTCTTCTCACCGCCGGAGGGATGAGGGCCGCCGTCCGGGTCCCGTAGGGGGACGGTCAGGGACGGATGGGGCCCGCCGGGCCTCCGCGCCGGCCCCTCGCGGCCCTAGCCTTGGGAGCAAGGACGATACGGAGGAGGAAACGGTGAAGCTGTTCGAGGGCGTTCCCTGGTGGGTCAAGTGGATCGCGGTGCCGGTGATCGCGATCGTGGTCTTCGGCGGCATGATCGCCAGCGCGGTCGGCTTCCTGTTCTGGCTGCTGTTCAAGGTGCTGATCTTCGTGGCGCTCGTCGGCGGCCTGGTGTTCGTCGTGAAGAAGGTCACCTCGTCGTCCTCGTCGTCGGACTCCCACGACCGGTGGTGACCCGGCGGGGCCCGGCGACGGACCGGACCCCGCGGGTGCGCGCCGCTCAGTCCTTGAGCGGGACGCGTTCGGGGCGTTGCGGCGCCGAGCCATTGGACGACGGCTCGGCCCCACCGTTCATCTGGGCGAGCAGCTGACGGGCCAGCCCCAGGCCCGTGCCGCCCATGGTGAGCGCCTTGGCGAACATCTCGGACATGCCGTCCGCGCCGTTGAGCAGCACCATGTGGTCGACGTTGCCGAAGGCGGACGCGCCGGCCCGGACGATCTCCGGCCAGTTCTCGGCCAGTTGCTGGGCGACGACCGCCTCCTGGTTCTCCGCCAGCGCGGCGGCCCGCGCCTTGATCGCCTCGGCCTCCGCCAGACCCCTCGCCTTCGCGGACTCGGCCTCCGCCAGACCGCGGGCCTGGGTGGCCGCGGCCTCGGCCTCGCCCGTGGCCCGGGTGGCCGCGGCGCTCGCCAGACCGCTGAGCTTCGTCTGCTCCGCCTGCGCGGCGGCGGCCGACTTCACCCGGTTCGCCTCGGCGATCGCGGCCAGCTCCGTCTCCTTGGCCTTCGCCTCGGCCGCCGAGATCCGCGCGTCGCGCTCGGCCTCGGCCAGTGTCCGCTTCTCGTACGCGGAGGCGTCCGCCGGCTTGCGGACGTCCGCCTGGAGCTGCTGCTCGCGCCGCTGCGCCTCCAGTTCGGCGACCCGGGTCTCCTGCACCACGACCTCCTGCCGGGCCGCGGCCTCGGCGAGCGGACCCGCCTGCTGCGCGGCCGCGGTGGCCTTGTCCCGTTCGGCCATGTAACCGGCCTGCAGGATCTGGCTGTCCCGGGTGGCCTCCGCCATCCGGGCCGCGGCCTGCTGCTCGGCCTCGGTGGCCATCCGGTCCGCCTCCGCCTGCGCGATACGGGCGTCACGGTGGACGGCGGCCGCGTGCGGGGCGGAGAGGTTCTTGATGTAGCCGGTCGGGTCGACGATCTCGTGGATCTGCAACGAGTCGATGATCAGGCCGAGCTTCTCCATCTCCGAGCCCGACGCCGCCCGGGTCTCGGCGGTCAGCCGCTCCCGGTCGCGGATCATCTGCTCCACCGTCAACCCGCCGACGATGGACCGCAGATGACCGGCGAAGACGTTGTGCACCCGCTCGGCCATGAACTTCTGCTGGTCCAGGAAACGCCGCGCGGCGTTGGCGATCGACACGAAGTCGTCGCCGACCTTGAAGATCACCACGCCGTGCACCTTGAGCGGGATGCCCTGCTGCGTGACGCAGTCCACGTTCAGCTCGGCCTCGTTGAGGTCGAGCGACAGCTTCCGCACCACCTGGACACCGGGCATCACCAGCGTTCCGCGACCGGTGACGACGCGGAATCCCATGCCCTCCCCGACCCCGTCGGTACGGTGCTTGGAACCCGAGATGACCAGTGCCTCGTTCGGCTCGGCAACCCGCCACATGAGCCGGAACAGCACGACCACCACAATGAGAGCGACGAGCACCGCGCCCGCCGCGACGCCGATCACCATCGGCATACGCCCCCTTACGATTGGCCCCGATCGGGGCCGCGTACGGGAGTGTGCGCCTGCGCAAGACGCACCGGAAGATCCTGGCGCATCCTTGTCGCGTTCTTGATACGAACGGCTCCGTCCCCGTCAGCCGCCCCGTCGACTGCCCCTTCGGACGCCCCGTCAGCCGTACGCCGGCGCGACGTACACGGTCCGCGGCGGCAGGTACTCGACGACCACCACGACCGTGCCCTTCGCGATGCGCTCCCCCGCGGTCGCCGGGTACGCCAGGAAGGCCTCCGCACCCCCGCGGACCTGCACGATCACCTCGCCGACCAGCTCCGGGCCGACCGTGCCGGTCACCCTCCCCTGAAGCCCGATCACCTCGCCCACCCCCCCCGTACTCGCGCAGCTCAGCGCGCCCGCCGCCGGCGGCGCCCGCCGCCCGTGGGGACAGTGTCCCTCCCCGGGCGGTCCGCCGACACCACCAGCGCGGCCAGCGCGGTCGTCAGGGGCACGGCCACCACCAGCCCGATGCTGCCGACCAGGGTCCGGACGATCTCCTCGGCGACCAGCTCGCTGCCGGCCACCGCCAGCACGCCGCGCTGCGCGACGGAGAAGAGCAGCAGCAGGGGGAGCGCGGCGCCCGCGTACGCCAGCACCAGGGTGTTGACCACCGAGGCGATGTGGTCGCGCCCGATGCGCATCGCCGCCCGGTACAGCTTCCGCGGGCCGGCGCCCGGATCGGCCTCCCGCAGCTCCCACACGGCCGAGGTCTGGGTGACCGTCACGTCGTCCAGGACACCGAGCGAGCCGATGACGATGCCCGCCAGCAGCAGGCCGTGGATCTCGATGCCCGGGTAGAGGTCGTGGATCAGCCCGGTCTCGTCCGAGGTGTTGCCGCTCAGCACCGCCCAGTCGATGAACACCGATCCCAGCAGCGCGATCAGCAGCAGCGAGCAGAGCGTGCCGAGCACGGCCACCGAGGTACGGGCGTTGAGACCGTGGCACATGTAGAGCGCGATCAGCATGATGGCGCTGCCGCCGATGACCGCGACCAGCAGCGGATCGCTGCCGTGCAGGATCGCCGGGAGGATGAACAGCGTCAGCACCGCGAAGCTGATGATCAGCGCCACCAGCGCCAGGATCCCGCGCAGCCGTCCGACCAGGACCACCGCCGCCGCGAAGAGCCCGGCCAGCAGCCACAGCGGCAGCGACCGGTCCACGTCGGCGACCGAGTACTGCAACTCCTTGGGCGCGGCGGGCGCGTAGGTCAGCAGGACCTTCTGCCCCTGCGTGTAGTGCCGGGTCTGGCTCGGCTGCACGATCTCGGTGAAGGTACGGCCGGTGTCCTTGCCGGAGGTGACCTTGATGGTCGCCCGCTCGCAGATCGACGGGGCCGCCGACGGGGCGGGCGAGGGGCCGCCGGACGGCGTCGCGCCGGGCCCGCCCGGGCTGTTCGGCACCGCGTTGACGTCCGCGCACTTGACGTTCTCGACCCGCACCACGCGGCCCGACTGGGTCTGCTGGTCGAACCCGACGCCCGTGCGCTTGTGGGCCGGCACCCCGTTGGGCCAGAGCACCACCAGGCCGACCACCACCGCGGCGACGAACGGGATCAGCACCGCGGCGATGACCTTCCGCAGGTGCCGGGAGACCGGCGGCACGGGCCCGTGGCCATGGCTGTGCCCGTGACCGTGCCCGTGCCCGTGGTCACGACCGTGCCCGTTGCCGTGCTCGGGGGGCTGGGGTTGCGCATGAGGGGAGTCCACGCGCCGATCATCCCAAGGCCCACTGGTGTGCGCCGGAGAAGACCCGCTAGCGTGGTCGCACCTTTGCACACCGCGGGAGCTCGGAGCACCGGGCTGAGAGGGCGCTGAACGGCCGAGGGCCACCAGCTGCGCCGACCGCTGAACCTGTTACCGGGTAATGCCGGCGTAGGGAGTGGGTCTCATGACCATGCGCGATGCGAACGCGCGCGAAATCGGCTGGCACAAGGGCTATGTGACCGGGTCGCGCCCGGACATCGAGGTCCCCGTCCGCCGGGTGCACCTCACCAATGGCCGCGACGTGACGCTGTACGACACCTCCGGTCCGTACACCGACCCCACCGTCACCACCGATGTGCGCCGCGGCCTGGAGCCGCTGCGCGAGAACTGGATCGTCGCCCGCGGCGACACCGACGCGTACCCCGGCCGTCCCGTCCGCCCCGAGGACGACGGCATCAAGCACACCGCACCCCGCGGCGGGCTGCGCAATCTGGACGCCGTCTTCCCCGGCCGCCCGCGCCTGCCCCGGCGCGGACGGGAGGGGCGGGCGGTCACCCAGCTCGCGTACGCCCGGCGCGGCGAGATCACCCCGGAGATGGAGTTCGTCGCGATCCGCGAGGACGTCGCCCCCGAGGTCGTCCGCGAGGAGATCGCGGCGGGCCGGGCGGTGCTGCCGGCGAACGTCAACCACCCGGAGACCGAGCCGATGATCATCGGCAAGCGGTTCCTGGTGAAGGTCAACGCCAACATCGGCAACTCCGCCGTCACCTCCTCCATCGAGGAGGAGGTGGAGAAGATGACCTGGGCCACCCGCTGGGGCGCCGACACGGTGATGGACCTGTCCACCGGCCGCAACATCCACACCACCCGCGAATGGGTGCTGCGCAACTCCCCCGTCCCCATCGGCACCGTCCCCCTCTACCAGGCCCTGGAGAAGGTCGACGGCAGGGCCGAGGAGCTGACCTGGGAGATCTACAAGGACACGGTCGTCGAGCAGGCCGAACAGGGCGTCGACTACATGACCGTCCACGCGGGCGTCCTGCTGCGGTACGTCCCGCTGACCGCCCGCCGCAAGACCGGCATCGTCTCCCGCGGCGGCTCGATCATGGCGGCGTGGTGCCTGGCGCACCACAAGGAGAGCTTCCTCTACGAGAACTTCGAGGAGCTCTGCGAGATCCTCGCCGCCTACGACGTCACGTACTCCCTGGGCGACGGCCTGCGGCCCGGCTCCATCGCCGACGCCAACGACGAGGCCCAGTTCGCCGAACTGCGCACGCTCGGCGAACTCAACACCGTCGCGAAGCGGCACGGCGTGCAGACCATGATCGAGGGGCCTGGGCACGTCCCGATGCACAAGATCGCCGACAACGTGAGACTGCAGCAGGAGATCTGCGAGGAGGCGCCGTTCTACACCCTCGGTCCGCTGACCACCGACATCGCGCCCGCCTACGACCACATCACCTCCGGTATCGGCGCCGCGATGATCGCCTGGTGGGGCACGGCCATGCTCTGCTACGTCACCCCCAAGGAGCACCTCGGCCTGCCTGACCGCGACGACGTCAAGACCGGCGTGATCACCTACAAGATCGCCGCCCACGCCGCCGACCTCGCCAAGGGCCACCCCGGCGCGCAGGACTGGGACGACGCGCTGTCCGACGCCCGCTTCGAGTTCCGCTGGGAGGACCAGTTCAACCTGGCCCTCGACCCGGACACGGCACGGGCCTTCCACGACGAGACGCTGCCGGCAGAGCCGGCGAAGACGGCGCACTTCTGCTCCATGTGCGGCCCGAAGTTCTGCTCGATGAAGATCTCCCAGGACATCCGGAGGCAGCACGGCGGCACGGCCGAGGAGATCGAGGCCGGTATGGCGGGGAAGTCCAGGGAGTTCGCGGCGGCGGGCAACCGGGTGTACCTGCCGATCGCGGAGAGGGGCGGCGGGTCGGCCGGCTGACCCGGCCGCATCAGCGGAGGGGGCCCGCCAGGCGACCAGTCCCGGCGGGCCCGCCTCCGCGAAACCCACCGCGAACGGCTTGCCGCCGTCGTCCGAAGGTCAGTTGGGCGCGTGGTCGGGGCCGCCGTAGTCCGGGCTGGAGAAGTCGGGGCTGGAGAAGTCGGGACTGGTGAACCGGTGCCCGGGTTCCGGGGAGGACTCGGGGCCGGGGCTGGAGAAGTCGGGGCTGGAGTAACCCAGGCGCGGCATGCGGTGGTTGCCGTCGCCGCCCGGGCGGTCCGGAGGGGGCGGGGCGGAGTCGGCGGCCTTGGCCAGGGCCGCGTTCAAGAAGGGCTGGAGGCCGCGTTCCAGCAGGGCCCGGCGCCAGATCTCGCGCGCCGCCGCGATCTCGGGCGGTTCGTCGGGTGGGCGGTCGCTCTCGGCGGTGGGGTCGTTGCGCAGGGCCGTGAGGAGCAGGCCGATCATGCCGACGACGATGCCGCAGGCGGCGACCGCCGCGAAGAGCCAGCCGGCCTGGCGCAGCGGACCGGCGATGTTCGGCTCGGGGTGGCCGAGCGCCAGGGCGTAGCCCAGGACCAGGAAGATCACGGCGGCGGTGCCGGCGAGGACGGGTGTGAGGACGGCGACGATCGCGAACAGCCCGGCGCCCGAGCCGTCGGCGACGCCCGGTGCGGCGGCGGCGTACCCGATGCCGGAGACGGCGGCGACCCGCTGTTCGCGGCGTTGCTCGGACAGCGCCTCGCGGGCCTTGACGTAACTCTCGTACTCCGGGGCCGCGCAGGCGGAGATGGGCGCGGCGGCGCTGAGCGCCATGGTGCGCAACTGCTCGGTGTTGAGCGGGTTCCGGGCGTCCGCGAGGGCGGCCCGGGTGCTCTCCGAGTGCAGAGCCGTGTCGAGGACGCGCTCGAACTCCGGGCGGTCCTCGGTCAGCAGATGTGGAGCGCTGTTCATGTGCATCCCCCGATGCTCCGTCTCCGGTGCCGCCCCGAAGTCCGCGCTGGAGTTCCGGACCGGCTGGGCGGAAGCGGAGGAGAAGCTGCCTACGGATAACCCGATGGTAGAGCGCGGAGGTGACGGGGTGACAGAGTGTTTCCGGAAAATGGGGGTTTCGGGGGCTACAACGGCAGGCGTGCGACCAGGAGTTTGCCGTCCATGGTCACCCCGCCGTCCATCGCCACCGCGAGGTCGTCGGCGTAGACGTGCGGTCCCTCGATGACGGTGGTCCGGTCGGGGGAGTCCGCGGTGTACTCCCCGCCGACCTCGCCGAGCAGGTACGGGATGGGGCTGTGGCCGTGCACGACGCGCCGGCCGCCGTAGGTGTCCAGCAGTTCCCGTGCCGCCTGCGCCCCGGTCTCGCCGCGGAAGGCGAAGCGCCGGGTGAACTTGCGGAACAGCTCCCAGCACTCGTCGGCGTCGCCGCGCTGCAGGATGCCGGTGACCGTGTCGTTCATGGCGTCGATGGTGTCGCCGTACTCCAGGTACGCCGTGGTGTCGGAGTGCAGCAGGAGGTGGCCGTCGGCGAGGGCGGCCGCGTCCAGCCGGGACATCCAGGCGATGTGGTGGTCCTCGAGCCGCTCCATGTCGCTGGTCTGGCCGCCGTTGAGGCGCCAGGCGGCCAGGAAGGTGGCGGTGCCGGCGGCGGAGTTCACGGGTGTGTCACCGAAGCGGTGGGCGCCGTAGAGCAGCAGCTCGTGGTTGCCCATGAGGGCGCGGGTGTAGCCGCCGGCGGCGGCGGCCTCGGCGGACAGCTGCATGACCAGATCGATCACGCCGACGCCGTCCGGGCCGCGGTCGGTGAAGTCGCCGAGGAACCACAGCCGGGCGTTGCCGGCCGCCCAGTGGCCCTCGGAGTCGATCAGCCCGATCGCGTACAGGGCGTCGCAGAGCTCGCCGAGGTAGCCGTGGACGTCGCCGACCACGTAGAGCGGGCCGAGCGGCGGTTCGTCGGCGGCGCTGATGACCGGGAGGTCGCGCTGGGTGGGCGTGTACTCCTCGGGGAGCGGCGCCTCGTCGACGAGCGTGGGCTCGTAGCCGGACTGCGGGCCGGGAGGCGCCGGTGGCGCGCTCTGGGCCGCGGCCTGAGCACCCTGTGGACGCCCGCCGAACCCCGTGCCGAGCATGGGTCCCTGACCTGCCCCCTGAGTCATCGAACCCTCCACCGTCGCGCCGCCATCCGCCCATCATAGGAATGACGATGTCGCGACGTGACACACCTGGTGATAGCGATTTCATCTGGTCCGGACAAAACCCCCCGGGGCGGGCCCATCGTGCCCTGGAGGATACGGCTCCGCATCGGTGGGTCCGGGTGCGCGCCGCGGTGCCCCCGCTCCCCGCCGCTCGCGCGGCTCATCCCCCGGAGGGGCCCCGCGGCGGGTTCACCGTGGTGCGGGGGGAGCGCGGTTGGGAGGAGGTGCGGACGATGAGGTCCGTCGGCATGACCTGCTGCACCGGCCGGCCGTCGTCGACGCCTTCGATGGCGTCGATGAGCAGTTGGACGACCGCGGTGCCGATGCGTCCCGGTTTGAGGGAGAGCGTGGTGATGGGCGGCTCGGTTGCCGCGTAGACCATGCTCTCGCTGCAGCACACCAGCAGCAGGTCCTCCGGGACGCGCAGCCCGTAGCGGCGGGCGGCGGCCAGCAGGTCGGTGCCGTTGGGGTCGAAGAGGCCGTAGACCGCGTCGGGCCGGTCGGGGCGGGCGAGCAGCCGGTCGGCGGCGACGGCCCCGGCGCAGGGGTCGTGGGCCGGGTAGGACTCGACCACCGGTTCCTGCCCGATCCGCTCGCACCAGCTCAGATAGGCGCTGGTGGACAGCCGGGTGTAGGTGTCCGTGCTGGTGCCGGTGAGCAGGCCGATCCGGCGCGCGCCGGACTCGGCGAGATGGTCCAGGATGCCGAGCACGGCGGCCTCGTGGTCGTTGTCGACCCAGGCCTGGACGGGCAGGCTGCCGGCCGGGCGGCCGTCGCTGACCACGGGGATGCCCTGCCGGACCAGTTCGGTGACCATCGGGTCGTGGTCGGAGGGGTCGATCACGACGGTGCCGTCGAGCGCCACGTTGCTCCACACGTCGTGGCGGGACGAGGCGGGCAGGATGACCAGGGCGTAGCCGCGCGCGAGCGCGGCCGAGGTGGCGGCCCTGGCCATCTCGGCGAAGTACGCGAACTCGGTGAAGGTGAAAGGTTCTTCCCCGTAGGTGGTCACGGTCAGCCCGATGAGCCCCGACCGGCCGGTGCGCAGCGTTCGGGCGGCGGCCGAGGGCCGGTAGCCCAGCCGGTCGGCGACCTCACGGACGTGGCGGCGGGTGGCGTCGGGCAGCCGGCCCTTGCCGTTGAGCGCGTCGGAGACAGTGGTGATCGAGACACCGGCCGCGGCGGCCACGTCCCTGATGCCCGCCCGCTCCAGCCGGCGTCCGACGGGCCGGTTCGCCTGGTGGTTCCCTGCTGCTGTCATGGCGTGGTGATAGTAGGGCTCGGGTGGTCCGTTCGCGGGGGGCCCGCGTGGCGCATTGACAGAGACGTTTCTTCGTCCCGCGATCCGGGACGAGGCCTTGAATGCGCAGGTCGCATGAGGTTTCGACCGCTGGTTGCGCGACCGGCCGCCGGAATCCCAGGGGCATGTGCCCCTGGTCGGGAGCCGTATCAACTCACCCCTACGAGGGATGCGCGCCACCGCGCGCGCCACCGGCGCGCATGGCTTTCTCCAGCACGCCGCGGCGGCCGGGCGCCCCTCGGTGCCCGCATGCCTCAGGGCCTCCCCAGAGAGCAGGGCCGCTCATAGGGTGTGGGCATGAACCCCCGACTGCGCCGCGAACTGGACGGTATCCCCACCTACAAGCCGGGTCGACCCCCGGCGGTGGCGGACGGCGTGACGGCTTACAAGCTGTCCTCCAACGAGAATCCCTACCCGCCGCTGCCCGGTGTCCTCGAGGCGGTCACGGCCGCCGCGGGGAGCTTCAACCGCTATCCCGACATGGCCTGCACCGCCCTCCAGTCCGAACTGGCGGACCGGTTCGGCGTTCCCCCCGAGCACATCGCGACCGGCACCGGATCGGTCGGCGTGGCCCAGCAGTTGCTCCAGATCACCTCGGGCCCCGGCGACGAGGTCGTCTACGCCTGGCGGTCCTTCGAGGCGTATCCGATCATCACGCAGATCAGCGGCGCGTCCGCGGTGCCGGTCCCGCTGGACGCCGAGGAGACGCACGACCTCGACGCGATGGCGGACGCGATCACCGACCGCACCCGGCTGGTCTTCGTCTGCAACCCCAACAACCCCACCGGCACCGTGGTCCGCCGCGCCGCGCTGGAGCGCTTCCTGGACCGCGTCCCCTCCGACGTGCTCGTCGTCCTCGACGAGGCGTACAAGGAGTTCATCCGCGACCCCGAGGTGCCCGACGGCGCCGAGGTCTACCGGGACCGGCCCAACGTCGCCGTGCTGCGCACCTTCTCCAAGGCGTACGGCCTGGCCGGCCTGCGTGTCGGCTTCGCGATCGCGCACGAGCCGGTGGCGGTGGCGCTGCGCAAGACCGCCGTCCCCTTCGGCGTCAGCCAGCTCGCCCAGGACGCCGCGGTGGCCTCGCTGCGCGCCGAGGAGGCGCTGATGGACCGGGTGGACGCGCTGGTCGCCGAGCGGGCCCGGGTGTACGAGGGGCTGACCGCGCAGGGCTGGACGGTCCCGGTGACGCAGGCCAACTTCGTGTGGCTGCGGCTGGGGGACCGTACGGCGGACTTCGCGGCGCGGTGCGAGAGCGCGGGGGTCACGGTGCGTCCGTTCGCCGGTGAGGGCGTGCGGATCACGATCGGTGAGACCGGCGCCAACGATGTGCTGCTGCGTACGGCCGAGGCCTTCCGCAAGGAGCTGTAGCCCCCGGCGCTTCCTCCCTTTTGCCCCCTCCCACCCCCCGGTGCGAGGGGGCAAAAGTGTGTACGTCATACTGAGCTTGTGAATGCGTTCACTTTCACAAGCTCATCTAGACAGGAGGCGTGACGTGGACCTGGCACTGGACCCCGTCGTCGTCGCGCGATGGCAATTCGGCATCACGACCGTCTACCACTACCTCTTCGTGCCCCTCACGATCTCCCTCGCCGCCCTGACCGCCGGCCTCCAGACGGCCTGGGTGCGCAGCGGCAAGGAGAAGTACCTCCGGGCGACGAAGTTCTGGGGCAAGCTCTTCCTGATCAACATCGCCATGGGGGTGGCCACCGGCCTGGTCCAGGAGTTCCAGTTCGGCATGAACTGGTCGGACTACTCGCGCTTCGTCGGCGACGTGTTCGGCGCCCCGCTCGCCTTCGAGTCGCTGATCGCCTTCTTCTTCGAGTCCACCTTCATCGGCCTGTGGATCTTCGGCTGGGACAAGCTGCCACAGAAGCTCCACCTGGCCTGCATCTGGCTGGTCTCGCTGGGCACCCTCCTGTCCGCGTACTTCATCCTCGCCGCCAACTCCTGGATGCAGCACCCGGTCGGCTACCGCTACAACAAGGTCACCGGCCGCGCCGAACTCACCGACTTCTGGGCCGTGCTCACTCAGAACACCACGCTCGTGGTGGTCTTCCACACGCTGACCGCGGCCTTCCTGACCGGCGCCGCCTTCATGATCGGCATATCGGCGTACCACCTGGCCCGCCGCAAGCACGTCGCCGTCATGCGCACCTCGCTGCGCCTCGCCCTGGTCACCGCCGTCGTCGCCGGCCTGCTCACCGCGATCAGCGGCGACCGGCTGGGCAAGGTCATGTACCAGCAGCAGCCGATGAAGATGGCCGCCGCCGAGGCCCTGTGGGACGGCCAGTCCCCGGCCCCGTTCTCGATCTTCGCGTACGGCGACGTCGAGAAGGGCCACAACACCGTGGCCGTCGAGGTCCCCGGCCTGCTGTCCTTCCTCGCCCACGACGACTTCAGCTCGTACGTCCCCGGCATCAACGACGTCAACAAGGCCGAGCAGCAGAAGTACGGCCCCGGCGACTACCGGCCCAGCGTCCCGGTCGCCTACTGGGGCTTCCGCTGGATGATCGGCTTCGGCATGACCTCCTTCGCGGTCGGTCTGGCCGGACTCTGGCTCACCCGCCGCAGGTTCTGGCTCGCCGAGGACCGGCGCACCGGCGACGACGAGCCACCGCACCTGATGCTCACCAGGAACACCGCCCTCTCCCCGACGCTGTCCCGCTGGTACTGGCGGATCGGGCTGCTCACCATGGGCTTCCCGCTGATCGCCAACTCCTGGGGCTGGATCTTCACCGAGAACGGCCGCCAGCCGTGGGTCGTGTACGGGCTGCTGCGCACCGAGGACGCGGTCTCCCCCGGCGTCTCCACCGCCGAGATGCTGACCTCGCTGGTCGTCCTCACCGCGCTCTACGCCGTCCTCGCCGTCGTCGAGGTCAAGCTCCTGGTCAAGTACGCCAAGGCCGGGCCGCCCGAGCTCACCGAGGCCGACCTCCATCCCCCCACGAAGATCGGCGGCGACGCCGACGCCGACCGCCCGATGGCCTTCTCGTACTAGGGAGAGACGGCATGCACCTCCACGACGTCTGGTTCGTCATCATCGCCGTCCTGTGGACCGGCTACTTCTTCCTCGAGGGCTTCGACTTCGGCATCGGCGTCCTCACCCGGCTGATCGCCCGTGACCGCCCCGAGCGGCGGGTGCTGATCAACACCATCGGCCCGGTCTGGGACGGCAACGAGGTCTGGCTGATCACCGCCGCCGGTGCCACCTTCGCCGCCTTCCCCGAGTGGTACGCCACCCTCTTCTCCGGCTTCTACCTGCCGCTGCTGGTGATCCTGCTCTGCCTGATCATCCGGGTCGTCGCCTTCGAGTACCGCGCCAAGCGCCCCGACGAGCGCTGGCAGACCACCTGGGAACGGGCCATCTTCTGGACCTCCCTCATCCCCGCGTTCCTGTGGGGCGTGGTCTTCGCCGACATCGTGCACGGTGTGGCGATCGACCGGTCCGGTGACTACACCGGGCAGGTCTGGGACCTGCTCGGTCCGTACGCCCTGCTCGGCGGCCTGGTCACGCTCAGCCTCTTCACCTTCCACGGGGCGGTCTTCGCGGCGCTCAAGACGCTCGGTGACATCCGCGCACGGGCCCGCCGCTTCGCCACCGGCGCCGGTGCGGTCACCGCGCTGCTCGCGGCGGCGTTCCTGGTGTGGACGCGAGGCGACGGCGGGGACGCCGCGAGCCTGGCCACCGCGATCGCGGCCGTCCTGGCGCTGCTCGGGGCGCTCGGCGCGAATCTGCGCGGACGGGAGGGCTGGGCGTTCGCCCTGTCCGGGATCACGGTCGTCGCCGTCGTGGCGACGCTCTTCCTGACGCTCTTCCCGGACGTCATGCCCTCGTCGCTGGACCCGGCGTGGAGCCTGACGGTCGAGAACGCGTCCTCGACCCCCTACACCCTGAAGATCATGACCTGGTGCGCGGGGATCGCGGCACCCCTGGTCGTGCTCTACCAAGGGTGGACGTACTGGGTGTTCCGCAAGCGGATCGGCACCCAGCACATCGCCGAAGCGCACTGAGCGACACGAGGGGCTGTTTCACGTGAAACCCGTCGACCCGCGGCTGCTGCGGTACGCCCGCGCCACCCGCGTCTTCCTCGCCGTCTCCGTCCTGTTGGGCCTCGCCGGTGCGGGGCTGGTCATCGCCCAGGCGATGCTCCTCGCGAAGATCGTGGTCGGCGGGTTCCAGGACGGCCTCGGCACGGGGGAGTTGCGCACCCCGCTGCTGCTGCTCGCCGGGGTCGCGGCCGGCCGCGCGCTGGTCTCCTGGCTCACCGAACGGTGCGCCCACCGGGCCGCGGCGGAGGTGAAGTCCACCCTGCGCACCCGGCTGATCGACCACGCGACCCTCCTCGGCCCTGCACAGCTCACCGACCGCCGGACCGGCGAACTCACCGCCCTCGCCACCCGCGGAATCGACGCCCTCGACGGCTACTTCGCCCGCTACCTGCCGCAACTCGGGCTCGCCGTCGTCGTTCCCGTCGCCGTCCTCGCCCGCATCGTCACCGAGGACTGGGTCTCGGCAGCCGTCATCGCCGGCACCCTGCCCCTCGTCCCGCTGTTCATGGTCCTCATCGGCTGGGCCACCCAGGCCCACATGGACCGACAATGGCAGCTGCTCGCCGGGCTGTCCGGGCACTTCCTCGACGTCGTCGCCGGCCTGCCCACACTCAAGGTCTGCGGCCGTGCCAAGGCGCAGGCGGCGTCGATCCGGGCCGTCACCGCCGACTACCGGCGGGCCACGATGCGGACGCTGCGCATCTCCTTCCTCTCCTCCTTCGCCCTCGAACTGCTCTCCACGCTCTCCGTGGCCCTCGTCGCGGTCGGCGTCGGCATGCGCCTCGTGCACGGTGAACTCGACCTGTACACCGGGCTGGTCATCCTCGTCCTCGCACCCGAGGCCTACCTGCCGCTGCGCCAGGTGGGCACCCACTACCACGCGGCCGCCGAAGGGCTGTCGGCCGCCGACGAGGTCTTCGCCCTGCTGGAGACCCCGGCCCCGCGGCACGGGGACGCCGCCGCCCCCGACCCGCGGACCGCGGCCGTCGAGGCCGAGGGCCTCACCGTGGCAGGCCGCCTCGGTGCGGTGTCCCTGCGGGTCTCCCCCGGTGAGACGGTGGCGATCACCGGGGCCAGCGGCGTCGGCAAGTCCACGCTGCTGAGCGTGCTCCTCGGCTTCACCCGGCCGACCGCCGGACGCGTCCTGGTCGGCGGCACCGACCTCGGCGCCCTCGAACTCGCCGACTGGCACCGCCACATCGCCTGGGTCCCGCAGCGGCCCCACCTCTTCGCCGGCACCATCGCCGACAACGTCCGGCTCGCCCGCCCGGACGCCGACGACGCGCAGGTGCGCGCCGCCCTCGACGACGCGGGCGCCCCCGAACTCGACCCCGCCCGCCGGCTCGGCGAGGCCGGCTCCGGGCTCTCCGCGGGGCAGCGCCAACGGGTCGCGCTCGCGCGGGCGTTCCTCGCCGACCGGCCGATTCTCCTGCTGGACGAGCCCACGGCGGCGCTGGACGGCGGGACCGA
This sequence comes from Streptomyces sp. MI02-7b, assembly GCF_033793585.1. Lineage (NCBI taxonomy): Bacteria > Bacillati > Actinomycetota > Actinomycetes > Kitasatosporales > Streptomycetaceae > Streptomyces > Streptomyces sp. MI02-7b. The sequence goes on from NZ_JARAWX010000020.1 coordinate 142,079, forward strand.
GGCCGCCGTGGTCGAAGCGGTCCGGCGGCTCGCCGTCGGCCGCACCGTCCTGCTGGTCGTCCACCGGCCCGCGCTGCTGGCGATCGCGGACCGCGAGGTGCGGCTCGGCGACGGACCGGTGCGCACGGACATCCGGACCTCCGGGGTGGCGGGGTTCTCCCCGCGTCCGCCGGCGCCCGCCGAACCTGCCGACACGGACACGGACACGGACACGGACACCGGCGCCGGCGCGCCCGCCCGTTCCACCGGGACCCGGCCGGGGGAGACCGGCGCGGCGCGGCGCATACGGGCCGCGGCGTCGCCGCTGCGGCCGCGGTTCGTGCTCGCGCTGGTGCTGGCGGCGCTCGCGCTGCTGAGCGCGGCCGGCCTGATGGCGACCTCCGCATGGCTGATCGCGCGGGCCTCGCAACAGCCCCCGGTGCTCTATCTGATGGTCGCGGTGACGGCGACCAGGGCCTTCGGTATCGGACGCGCCGCGTTCCGGTACGCGGAGCGCCTGGTGTCGCACGACGCGACGTTCCGCGCGCTCGCGGACCTGCGGGTGGCCGTCTACCGCCGCCTGGAACGCCTCGCGCCGGCCGGGCTGCGCGACATCCGCCGCGGGGACCTGCTCTCCCGCCTCGTCGCGGACGTGGACTCCCTCCAGGACTACTTCCTGCGCTGGCTGCTGCCCGCCTCCGCGGCCGCGCTCACCGGCGCCGTGGCGGCCGGTTTCACGGCGTGGCTCCTGCCGGAGGCCGGGGCCGCCCTCGCCCTGGGGCTGCTCGCGGCGGGCGTGGCGGTACCGGCACTGTCGTCCGCGCTGTCCCGCAGGGCGGAGCGCGCCCTGGCCCCGGCGCGCGGGGCACTGGCCACGCAGGTGGTCGACGTGCTCACCGGCACGGCCGAGGCGGCCGTCGCCGGGGCGCTGCCCGCACGGCGCGCGAAGGCCGCGGACGCGGACCGGGCGCTGACCCGGATCGCGGCCCGCTCGGCGGCGGGGGCCGCGCTCGGCGCGGGCCTGAGCAGCCTGCTGACCGGGCTGACCGTCGTCGTGTGCGCGTTCGCCGGGGTGCAGGCCACCGCTGCCGGCCGGCTGGACGGCCTGGAGCTCGCGGTGGTCGTGCTCACCCCGCTCGCCGCGTTCGAGGCGGTCGCGGGTCTGCCCCTCGCGGCCCAGCACCGCCGCCGCAGCCTGCGCGCCGCACAGCGCGTCCACGACGTCCTGGACGCCCCCGAGCCCGTACGGGAGCCGGAGCACCCGGCGCGGCCGCCGCGGGCACCGCACCCGGTGGTGCTGCGCGCCCTGACCGCGCGGCACCCCGGGCAGCCGGTGCCCGCCCTCGACGGCGTCGACCTGGAACTGACCGCCGGCCGCCGCCTCGCCGTCGTCGGCCCGTCCGGCGCGGGCAAGACCACCCTGGCCCACGTCCTGCTCCGCTTCCTGGACCCGGAGTCCGGCGCCTACACCCTCGCGGGCACCGACGCGACGACCCTCGACGGCGACGCCGTCCGCCGCATGGTGGGGCTGTGCGCCCAGGACGCGCACGCCTTCGACAGCACGGTCCGGGAGAACCTGCGGATGGCCCGCCCCGGCGCCGCGGACGCCGAGCTGACGGACGCCCTGGCCGCCGCCCGGCTGGACATCGGCCTCGACACCCCCGTGGGGGAGCACGGCACCCGCCTGTCCGGCGGCCAGCGCCAGCGCCTCGCCCTCGCCCGCGCGCTGCTCGCCGGCTTCCCCGTCCTCGTGCTCGACGAGCCCGCCGAGCATCTCGACCTGGCCACCGCCGACGCCCTCACCGCCGATCTGCTGGCCGCGACGGCCGGCCGGACGACCGTCCTGATCACTCACCGCCTCACCGGACTGGCCGAGGTCGACGAGATCGTCGTCCTCGACCGCGGCCGGGTCGTGCAGCGCGGCACCTACGACGAGCTGGCCGTCGCCGAGGGCCCCTTCCGCCGCACGCTGGAGCGCGAACGCGCAGCTGACACGCGGACCGCGGCGCTTCCCGCACCGGCGTGAGGGCCGCTCCCGGCCTACGCTCGCCGTATGGCAGAACGACTCGCCAAGCTGCTCGACGCGGTCGGCTCCGTCACCACGGCACTGCTCGGCAACCCAGGGGCCGGGGCGCTCGACGTCGTCGCGGAGCAGGCCCGTGCGCTGGTGGAGGCCGACGCCGGGCTCGTTCTGCTGCCGACCGCCGAGGCCGGCCTGGAGGTCGTCGCGGCTTCGGCCGACCACCCGGCGGGCCTGGTCGGCACCGTCCTGGAGGGCGACAGCCCGGCCGTCGGGCCCCTGCTGGCGGGGGAGCCGGTCCACATCGAGGACGCGGCCACCGACGACCGCATGGGCGCGACCATCACGCCCCGCTTCGGGCCCAGCATGATGCTGCCGCTGCTGAGCAGCGGGCATGTGATGGGGGCGCTGGCCCTGCCACGGGTGCGCGGCGCCCCGGGCTACACCGAGGACGACCGCATGTTCGCCACGCAGTTCGCCGCGCAGGCCGCACTGGCGCTGCTGCTCGCCGAGGCGCAGCGGGACCGCAACCGGCTGGCGGTGTACGAGGAGCGCGACCGTATTGCCCGCGACCTGCACGACCTGGTCATCCAGCGGCTCTTCGCCACCGGGCTGATGCTCCAGGGCGCCATCCGCAAATCGGTGCCGCCCGAGGCCGAGGCGAGCATCGCGCACGCCGTCGACGAGCTGGACGCCACCATCCAGGAGGTGCGCACCGCGATCTTCGCCCTCCAGCAGGAGCCCGGTGACGACGCCCCGGCGGGACTGCGCGCCCAGGTGCTGCGGGAGACCTCCGTGGTCGCCCGGGGCCTGGGCTTCCCGCCGTCCGTGCGCTTCGTCGGCCCCGTCGACTCACGGGTCGGCGCGCTGAGCGCGCGCAACCTGATCGCCGCGCTGCGGGAGGCGCTGTCGAACGTGCTCCGGCACGCCGGGGCCACCCGGGTCGAGGTGGTCGTGGACGCCACCGCCGTGCTCGGCGACGGGCTGGAGGGGGTCCGGCTCATCGTCTCCGACGACGGGGTCGGCATCCCGGAGACCGGGCGGCGCAGCGGCCTGCGCAATCTGGCCCGGCGGGCCGAGGCGCTGGGCGGCGAGTCCACCTTCGGACCGGGCCCCGACGGCAAGGGCACCACCCTGGCCTGGGAGGCGCCCCTGTGACGGTGGCCTGGGCAGCTCAGCGGCCGCTCAGCGCTTCGAGAGCATCCGCTCGATGACCCGCGCGACGCCGTCGTCCTCGTTGGCGGCGGTGCGGTGCGTGGTGGCCGCCAGCACGTCCGGATGGGCGTTGGCGACGGCGTACGAGGTGCCCGCCCACGACAGCATCCCCAGGTCGTTGGGCATGTCGCCGAACGCGACCACCTCGTCGGCGCTGATCCCGCGGTCGGCGCAGCAGCGGGCCAGCGTGGTCGCCTTGCTGACGCCGGTGCCGCTGATCTCCAGCAGCGCGGAGGGGCTGGAGCGGGTGATCTCCGCGTACTCCCCGGCCGCGGCCAGCGCCGTGCGCAGGAAGACGTCCGGGTCCATCGACGGGTGCTTGGCCAGCAGCTTCAGCACCGGCTGACCGCCTCCGGCCGCCCCGACCAGCTCCTCCACGGGCGCCACGATCGCGTCGGGCACGGGTGAGTACGGCGGGTACTCCGGCTCGTACGCGAAGCCGCCGGTCAGTTCCACGGCGAAGGTCGTACCGGGCACGGTGGTGCGCAGGGCCGTGACCACGGACAGTGCGTCGCGCGCGTCGAGCGGATAGGCCGCGAGCAGCCGCCCCCGGTGCAGGTCGTAGACGGCGGCGCCGTTGGCGCAGATGGCCATGCCGTGGCCGGCGGTGTGCTCGGCGACGACATGCATCCACCGGGCCGGACGTCCGGTGACGAAGAAGACCTCGACACCCGCCGCCTCCGCGTCCGCGAGCGCGGCGATCGTCCGGTCGGAGACGGTCTTGTCGTCGCGCAGCAGCGTGCCGTCCAGATCGGTGGCGATCAGCCGCGGTACGGGGACCGAGAGGAGGGAGTCCGTGGACGGGGGAGGCTGGGTGGCTGAGGTCACCGCCCCATGGTCGCTTATCCGGCCGCGGATGGCTGCAGCCGGGGACCGGGTGCGATCACCGCCACATTCCGCGCCGCGGCATTGTCAGTGGCGGCTGTCACCATCACGGCATGGCACTCATGACGCGTTGTGAGGAACAGCCCGACCGGGAGCCGGTGCTCCTGGCCGATGCCGTGGCGACCGTCCTGGACGGGATCGGCTTCGGCTCCCGCGGGGAGATTCCCGCCCAGGTCCCCGTCCAGGTCCGCGTCGCCGATCCGGCGGCCGGCACCCCCGCCACCTGCGCCCGGTGCGGCTCCGCCGCCGTGTCGCACCGTACGACCGGTGGCCGCCGGGCCGGCCACGCCGACGTCTGCCCGGCGGGGCCACCGCCGGGCGCGCCGGCGGTGCCGCTCGCCCGGTGGCGGCGGCGGGGGACCGGGCACAGCCTCAGCTGAGCTGCGCGGGGGCCTCGGTGGCGATGCGCTCGAAGACCTTCTCGTCGGCCGCGTAGACCGAGTCCGCCACCGGCCAGTGCAGGACGATCTCGGTGATGCCGACCTCCGCGTAGCGGCCTGCGAAGTCCACGAAGGCGTCCAGGGACTCCAGTGGGCGCTCCGCCGTGGACCCGGTGAGCAGCACCCGCTCCAGCTCGCCCGGATCGCGGTCGATCTCCGCGCACGCGATCTCCAGCTTGTCGAACTGCCGGGAGACCACCGTCGGGCAGTCCTCGACCGGCACGTCGGCCGGACCCCTGGGGTCGCCGTACGTCACCCACGCCTGCCCGTAGCGCGCGGTCAGCTGCATCCCGCGCGGCCCCGTGGCCGCCACGGCGAACGGGATCCGCGGCCGCTGCACGCAGCCGGGGATGTTCCGCACCTCTCGCGCCGAGTAGAACTCCCCCTCGTAGTCCGCGACCGGTTCGGTCAGCAGCCGGTCCAGCACCGGCAGGAACTCCCCGAACCGGTCCGCCCGCTCCCGCGGCGTCCACGCCTCCTGGCCCAGCGCCGTGGCGTCGAAGCCGGTCCCGCCGGCGCCGATGCCCAGCGTCAGCCGGCCGTCGCTGACGTCGTCCACGGTGATGAGTTCCTTCGCCAGCGTCACTGGGTGCCGGAAATTGGGCGACGTCACCAGCGTGCCCAGGCGCATCCGCTCCGTTGCCGCGGCCGCCGCCGTCAGCGTCGGCACCGCCCCGTACCAGGGGCCGTCCCGGAAGCTCCGCCACGACAGGTGGTCGTAGGTGTAGCCGGTGTGGAAGCCGAGTTGCTCGGCCCGCCGCCACACCTCCCGTCCCTGCGCGGCCCAACGGTAGATCGGCAGAATCACAGTGCTCAGACGCATGGAACGACCATACGGCCCGGCCTTCGGGCCTCTCCCCGTGTCCACCGGCCGACGCCGCCGGTCGTCCCTGCCGAAGCCGCCGATGGGGGAACGCGGCATCCGTCCGGCCATGCCGCCGCAGCCGTGCACGGCGCGTGCGACCCCGCGCATCCGCCACCGGAAGCCGCGCCGGGGCTTTGGGCACGTCGGGTGGTCCTCGGCGCGGACACCGCCCGAGCGGAGCGGTCGGGAAGGCCACCACGGCCGGCCTCCCGCCCCTCAAGCCGGGCCTTGGGACCGTCGGGAACTAACACCGGTGTCCATGACCCGCAACTCGGGAGATTGTCAGGTGAGCGGGCCTCCGAACGGGGCTGAGGGGGCCCCGCTTGGGCCACCCGGGTGGTGTTGATCCGAATATCGCCACTCTCGAGGTGCGCTTCCGGGCATTTCGTGCTCACTTCCGCATCATCGGACTAGTCGCTCCCCGACTCACGAGGAAGTGAGAGGTCATGGCTGCCAACAATTACGCCAAGGCGTTCTGGAACGCCTTCGTCACGCTCCTTCTCAAGATGATCGCCGGTCTCGGCTTCGCCGTCCCGGCGGGCCGTACCACCGCCGCCGTCGCCCCGCGACCGGAGGCCGCCCCGCTCTCCCTGGTGGAGGCGCTGCTCGCCGAGACCGCCAGGGAGGTGAACGCACCACCCACGGGCGCGGCAGCGGAACGCCGCGAACCCGTCCTTCCGCCCCGGGTGCGGTCGGCCCGCCATCTCGTTCCCGCCGCCCGGCCGCGGCCCCGGCCCGACCGGGCGACACGGCAGGCCACCGCGCACCGCGCCGCCCTCGCCCGCCGTGCGGCCGTCCCGTCGCCGTCGGCCGGCTCGCCAGGATCCACCGCGTCGCACGAGTCGTCCGCCGCGCACGCCCTCGTCCCCCGCATCGCCGAGTGCCTGCGCGAGCTGTCGCTGCCGCCCACGATGAAGCAGCGCATCCGCGCCGAAGCCCACGGCGCCTCCCCGGTGGCACGCAGTGGTTCGCGCCGGGTCCGTGAGAACGCGTCCGGTCAGCCGGCGATGGCCGGTGCCGACGAGAGCTCGGCCAGGACCGCGGCCGAGGCGCACGCCCGCACGGCCGACCGCCGCCGCGACTGGGCCCTGTGCGCGTGAGCGTCGCGTACGCGCTGCCGCGGACCGCGGGACCGGTCGTGTCGCCCGGACCATCCGGGAGAGCCGACAGCCCGCACAGCCCGCACAGCCCCGACAGCCCCGACAGTCCCGTACGGCGCCAAGGGCCGGGCAGGAGAAGCCGGTCAGACCGGCTGACGTGCCACCGCCCGCTGGTAGAGCGTCATGCGGTAGATGCCGGAAACGGTCGCGGAGAGCAGGCCCGTCGCGAGGAACAGCGCGACGACGCAGCCCGCCGTGGCGACCAGGACCGTCACACTGTCCGACTCGACCGCGAGGATGAGTGCGATGATCGCGACGACCACCACCAGGGCGGTTGTCAGGGCCAGGCGTATCCCGCCGGCCACCCAGTTGCCCAGCTCCGACCGGCCCAGTGCCATTGAGCGGCGCAGGCCGGTGAAGAGGCCGGTGCCCTCGACGACGATCACGGGCAGTGCGAAGAAGGTCCACAGCGACCAGGACGTGCCGGCCAGTTCGAAGATCCAGGACACCCCCGCGGTCGACTCCAGGACCCGCAGCACCATCCCCAGACTGCTGCCCAGCAGGCACCACGCCAGCAGCGTCGGCAGTCGCCGCAGTGCCGCCCGCAGCGAGACGCGTACGGCCGGGCGCAGGCCCTGCCCCAGCGCGTGCACGGAGTGCAGCAGCGCCGCGTTGAAGTACGTACTGGTGCAGGACACCAGGAAGAACACCACCAGGAGCGCGATGAACTGCCCCGCGGTGGGCGACTGGTCGAGCCGCGCACGCTCCCAGATGCCCCGCAGCGGCTGAAGCCACGCGATGAGCAGGACGACCCCGAGGGCCCCCGCGCTCAGCACGGGAAAGCACAGCAGCGCCGGTCTGCGGCGCAGCACCCGCAGGACCGCCCCGACGATCCCCCGTTGCCCGCTCCCCGAGCCCGGCGAGCCGGCCGAACCGCCCGCGTTCCCCCGACGTTCCCCGTTCCCGACGCTCTCCACGACCGTCCCGCCCCTCCCGTACGAACTCCCCGCCGGCCGCAATGTATCCGGCGATCCCCCGTCGATCACCCGTCCCCTACGGGAACGTCAGTCCCAAGGACGACGGACAACCGCCCCCGAGACTGACGACGGGTGTGGCTCGCACCACTAGGTTCGTGGTGTGACTGTGATCGCTGCTGAAAGCCTGACGAAGCGGTACCCGAGGGTGACCGCTCTGGACCGGCTCACCGTGGACATCGAATCCGGGGTGACCGGGTTGGTGGGCGCGAACGGAGCCGGCAAGTCGACTCTGATCAAGATCCTGCTGGGGTTGTCGCCGGCCACCGAGGGCCGTGCCGCCGTGCTGGGCATGGACGTGGCGACCCAGGGCGCGGACATCCGTGCCGCGGTGGGGTACATGCCGGAGCACGACTGCCTGCCGCCGGACGTCTCCGCGACGGAGTTCGTCGTGCACATGGCCCGTATGTCCGGGCTGCCGCCGACGGCCGCGCGCGAGCGGACCGCCGACACGCTGCGCCACGTCGGGCTGTACGAGGAGCGCTACCGCCCCATGGGCGGCTATTCGACGGGCATGAAGCAGCGCGTGAAGCTGGCCCAGGCCCTGGTGCACGACCCACGCCTGGTGCTGCTCGACGAGCCGACGAACGGGTTGGACCCCGTCGGCCGCGACGACATGCTCGGGCTGATCCGGCGCGTCCACACCGAGTTCGGCATCTCCGTGCTCGTCACCTCGCATCTGCTCGGTGAACTGGAGCGCACCAGCGACCACATCGTGGTGATCGACGGCGGCCAGCTGCTGCGCGCCTCCTCCACCAGCGACTTCACGCAGGCCACCGCCTCTCTCGCGGTCGAGGTGACCGACCACGAGGAGGAGCTGCTGAGCAAGCTCACCGCCGCGGGGCTGAACGCGCACGCCGACGGCCATCTGCTGCTCGTCGACATAGAGGGCGACGAGACCTACGACACCGTGCGCGACGCCGTCGCCGAACTGGGCTCCGGCCTGGTCCGGATGGAGCAGCGCCGGCACCGCATCGCCGAGATCTTCCGGGGAGGGGACGACCGTGACGCAGCTTGAGGGACGCGGGCCTGCTGCCGGCGGCGCCCAGGACGTCATTCACGACATCGGGTACCGCCACTACGACGGGCCGCGGCTGGGCCGGGCGTACGCCAGGCGCTCGCTGTTCACGCAGAGCCTGCGGGGCGCCTACGGACTGGGCCGTTCGGTCAAGTCCAAGGTGCTGCCGATGACCCTGTTCGCGGTGATGTGCGCGCCCGCCGCGATCATCGTCGCGGTGGCGATCGGCACGAAGATGACCAAGTTGCCGATCGAGTACACCCGGTACGCGATCATCATGCAGGCGGTGATCGGCCTCTTCCTGGCGGCGCAGGCCCCCACGGCGGTCTCGCTGGACCTGCGCTTCAAGACGACGCCGCTGTACTTCTCCCGCCCGATCGAGGCGGTCGACTACGTCGCGGCGAAGTTCGCGGCGCTCACCTCGGCGCTGTTCATCCTCACCGCGACGCCGGTGCTGATCCTCTACATCGGCGCGCTGCTGGCGAAGTTCGACTTCTCCGACCAGACCTCGGGCTTCGCCAAGGCCCTGCTGGCCGAGCTGCTGCTGTCGATGCTCTACGCGGGCGTCGGCCTGGTGATCGCGGCGCTCACCCCGCGCCGCGGCTTCGGCGTCGCGGCGATCATCGCCGCGTTCACGCTCCCGTACGGCGCGGTCAGCAGCGTCCAGGCGGTCGCCTCCGTCCAGGGCGACAAGGACGTGGTCGGCTGGCTGGGCCTGTTCTCGCCGATCACGCTGATCGACGGGGCGCAGACCTGGGTGCTGGGCGCGTCGTCCTCCTTCGTCGACGCCGCGGGCCCGCCGAACGCGGCGGCCGGAATGGCCTACGTGGTTGTCCTGCTCGTCGCGATCGCCGGCTCCTTCGGCCTGCTGATGCGCCGCTACCGAAAGGCCGTTCTGTCGTGACCACCTTGTCCATCGACCATGTGTCCCGCTGGTTCGGCAACGTCGTCGCCGTCAACGACGTGACGATGACCATCGGCCCCGGCGTCACCGGTCTGCTCGGCCCCAACGGCGCCGGCAAGTCCACGCTGATCAACATGATGGGCGGCTTCCTGGCCCCCTCGGTCGGCAGCGTGACCCTCGACGGCACGGTGATCTGGCGCAACGAGCAGGTGTACCGGCACATCGGCATCGTCCCCGAGCGGGAGGCGATGTACGACTTCCTGACCGCCCGTGAGTTCGTGGTGGCCAACGCGGAACTGCACGGCCTGCCCGACCCGGGCGCGGCGGCCCAGCGGGCGCTGGCCACCGTCGAGATGGAGTTCGCCCAGGACCGCAAGATCGCCACCTACAGCAAGGGCATGCGGCAGCGCGCGAAGATGGCCTCCGCGCTGGTGCACGAGCCGTCGGTGCTGCTGCTGGACGAGCCGTTCAACGGCATGGACCCGCGCCAGCGGCTCCAGCTGATGGACCTGCTGCGGCGGATGGGCGACGAGGGCCGCACGGTGCTGTTCTCCTCGCACATCCTGGAGGAGGTCGAGCAGCTGGCGAGCCACATCGAGGTGGTCGTGGCCGGCCGGCACGCCGCGTCCGGCGACTTCCGCAAGATCCGCCGTCTGATGACCGACCGGCCGCACCGCTACCTGGTGCGTTCCAGTGACGACCGGGCGCTGGCCGCCGCGCTGATCGCGGACGGCTCCACGGCCGCCATCGAACTGGACTGGCACGAGCGGGCGCTGCGGATCCAGGCGATCGACTTCGCCGGTTTCACCGAACTGCTGCCGCGGGTCGCCCGCGAGCGCGGCATCCGGCTCTACACGGTCTCGCCGTCCGACGAGTCCCTGGAGAGCGTGTTCTCCTATCTGGTCACGGCATAGGGCGAGGAGCTTCCCGTGTTCCCACTGTTCAATCCCACCGTGGCCCGGCTGACGTACCGGGGTCTGCTCGGCCGGCGCCGGGCCCTGGTCCTGTTCGCCCTCCCCGCGCTGCTGCTCCTCATCTCGGCGGCGGTGCGCGCCCTGACCGGCGCGGACGACTCGACCGCCACGTCGGTCCTGGGCGGCTTCGCCCTGGCGACGATGGTGCCGCTGGTAGGCGTCTTCGCCGGCACCGGGGCCGTCGGCCCGGAGATCGACGACGGCTCGATCGTCTACCTGCTGGCCAAGCCGGTTCCGCGGCCGACGATCATCGTCACCAAGCTGCTGGTCGCGATCGGTGTCTCGGTGGTCTTCTCCGCCGTGCCGACGCTGGTCGCCGGTTTCATCCTGAACGGCAACAGCCAGGGCATCGCGGTCGCCTTCGCGGTGGCCGCGGCCGTCGCCTCGGTGACCTACGCGGCGGTCTTCCTGCTGCTGGGCGTCGTGACCCGGCAGGCCGTGGTCTTCGGCCTGGTGTACGCGCTGATCTGGGAGTCGCTGATCGGCTCGCTGGTACCGGGTGCCCGCACGCTGAGTGTGCAGCAGTGGGCGCTGGCGCTGGCCCAGCGGATCGCGGGCGAGGGGCAGATCACGTCCGACGTGGGGCTGCCGCTGGCGGTGGTGCTGCTGATCGGCGTCACCGTGCTGGCCACCGCCTACGCGGGGCAGCGGATGCGCGCGCTCACACTGGCCGGCGAGGAGTAGCCCGCCGCGCCGCGGACTCGGCCGCCCGGGTGGTCTTCACCGCCCGGGCGGCCTGGTGTGTTCGGGTCGTCGCGCATCGGATTGTCTGATGTGCTGAGTGACGTCCGAGACTCCGCTGCTCTGCGCCGTCGGTGTGTTCCTGGTCGCACTGGGGTTGCTCATCGCCCTCTTCCGCCCGGAGCTCGCCGAGCGCATCGACCTGCGCCTCGCCACCCGTCGCCGGCGTCGGAGGCGGTTCCTTCCGTTCCCTCGAAAGTGGGCTCCGTCACGTTCCTCCTTGAAGTTTCAAGGGAATGCCGTTACGGTGCAAGAGGTTGAAACGTAAACCAACCCCCCGACGAGGAGTAACCCACCATGGGCCTGTTCAGCCGCAAGACCGACGCCGAGACCGCGGGCACCCCCGACGCCGTGGCCACCGCCGACCTGGCGAACCTGACCGGCGAGTACACGATCGACCCGACGCACAGCGAGATCGGGTTCTCCGTCCGCCACGCCATGGTCACCACCGTGCGAGGCCAGTTCACCGAGTACGAGGGCTCGCTGAAGCTCGACGGTACCAAGCCGGCCAACTCCTCCGCCGAGCTGAAGATCAAGGTTGTCAGCATCGACACCAACCAGGCCCAGCGTGACGAGCACCTGCGCACCGGCGACTTCTTCGACGCCGCCACGTACCCGGAGATCACCTTCCGGAGCAGCTCCGCCGAGCAGGTCGACGCCGACACCTACCGCATGCACGGTGACCTCACCATCAAGGACACCACCAAGCCGGTCTCCATCGACTTCACCTTCAACGGCTCGGCCACCGACCCGTACGGCAACCTGCGCGTCGGCTTCGAGGGCTCGACCACCGTCAACCGCGGTGACTGGGGCCTGACCTACAACGCGGCCCTCGAGGGCGGCGGCGTCCTGATCAGCGACAAGGTCAAGCTCACCTTCGACGTATCGGCGATCAAGGCGGCCTGAACCGGCTGAGTGCCTCGGCCGTCCCTGTCGCAAGATGGTGGGGATGGCATCGAACGAACCGGCGCACGACGCCGGTGGCAGGCGACGCCGCGTCGCTCCGGGCGACGCGGCGCGCCTGCTGTTCTCCGAGGCCCGCGCGTGGGTGCGGTCCACTCCCGGCACCCACACCTGGCTGGCCGTCCTCGCGGTGACCAGTGGAATCCTCGCGGCCGTCTCGCCGCACATCCGTGCCTTCCTGCTGCACCACAACAGCACCAACCTGGAGGAGCTGGGCAGCCACCCGGTCCGCGTGCTGATCGTCAGCGCCCTGTGGATCGAGTCCCCGCCGGCCTTCCTGCTGTACTTCGTGCTCTACGAGACGGTGCACGCCCCCGCCGAGCGCCGGCTCGGCACCCGCCGCTGGCTCGCGGTGGCCGCCGTGGCCCACGTCGGCGCGACGCTCATCAGCCAGCAGGCCGTCTTCCTGGGCATCCACGCCGACCGGCTGTCGCCGTCACTGGCGCACTCGGTCGACATCGGCGTGAGCTACGGCCTCGCCGGGGTGGCGGGCGTGATCACGTACTTCCTGCGCCCCCCGTGGCGATGGGCGTACCTCGCCGCCGCCGTGGGATTCCTCGCGTACCCGCTGCTGCAGTCCGGACGGACGTACACCGACCTCGGGCACGTCACCGCCCTGCTGATCGGACTGGCCTGCCGCGGGCTCACACCGCGGGGAACAGCCGCTCCAGCACCACCGCGATACCGTCCTCGGCGTTGGAGGCCGTGACCTCGTCGGCGGCGGACTTCAGCGACTCGTGGGCGTTGCCCATGGCGACGCCGTACCCGGCCCAGTCGATCATCGGCAGGTCGTTGGGCATGTCCCCGAAGGCGACGGTGTCCGCGGCGGTCAGCCCCAGCCGGCGGGCGGCCAGCGACAGGCCCCTGGCCTTGGACAGTCCCAGCGGCAGCAGTTCGACGATGCCGGCCCCGGACATCACGACCCCGACCAGGCCGCCGGCGGCGGCCGTCGCCGCCTCGGCGAGCTCGTCGTCGCTCAGCCGCGGGTGCTGGATGTAGAGCTTGCTGATCGGCGTCGTCCACAGCTCGTCCAGCACCTCGACCTGGCCCACCGGCAGTTCCGACTCGAAGAGCCGGTAGCCGGGGCCGAGGACGATGTCGCCGTCCATGCCGTCGAGGGCGGCCGCGACGGCCAGCCGGCCGGTCGTCGCCTCGATCTTCTCCAGCGCCAGCCGCGCCGTCTGCCGGTCCAGCGTGACCGAGGTCAGCAGCCGCTGCTCGCCGGCGTGGTACACCTGCGCGCCCTGCATGCAGACCGCGAGGCCCTGGTAGCCCAGCGACTCCAGCACGTGCCGGGTGCGGGCGACCGGGCGCCCGGTGACGACGATGTGCGCGGCGCCCGCCTCGGTGGCCGCGGCGAGCGCCCGGCGGGAGCGCTCGGAGACGGTGTGGTCGGGGCCGAGCAGCGTGCCGTCGAGATCGGTGGCCACGAGGCGGTAGGGCAGGTGCGGGAGCTCGGCAGTCACTTGGCGACCGGCTCCAGCACCTCACGGCCGCCCAGGTACGGGCGGAGCACCTCGGGGACCCGGATCGAGCCGTCGGCCTGCTGGTGGTTCTCCAGGAGGGCGACGATCGTGCGCGGGATGGCGCAGAGGGTGCCGTTGAGGGTGGCCAGCGCGCGCGTGCCGTTCTCGTCCCGCATCCGGATGGACAGCCGGCGGGCCTGGAACTCGGTGGTGTTCGAGGTCGAGGTCAGCTCGCGGTACTTGCCCTGGGTGGGGATCCACGCCTCGCAGTCGAACTTCCGCGCCGCCGAGGAGCCGAGGTCACCCGAGGCCAGCTCGATCACCCGGAACGGCAGCTCCAGCGAGGTCAGCCACTGCTTCTCCCACTCCAGCAGGCGCTCGTGCTCGGCCTCGGCGTCCTCGGGGCGGGTGAAGACGAACATCTCCACCTTGTCGAACTGGTGCACCCGGATGATGCCGCGGGTGTCCTTGCCGTACGAGCCGGCCTCGCGCCGGTAGCAGGGCGAGAAGCCGGCGTAGCGCAGCGGCAGCTTCGCGCCGTCGATGATCTCGTCCATGTGGTACGCGGCGAGCGGGACCTCGGAGGTGCCGACCAGGTACAGGCCGTCCTTCTCCAGGTAGTAGACGTCGTCCTCGACCTGCCCGAGGTAGCCGGTGCCGGCCATGGCCTCGGGCTTGACCAGCGTCGGGGTCAGGACGGGGGTGAAGCCGGCCGCGGTGGCCTGCGCGATGGCCGCGTTGACCAGGGCCAGCTCCAGCAGGGCGCCCACGCCGGTCAGGTAGTAGAAGCGCGAGCCGGACACCTTGGCGCCGCGGTCGACGTCGATGGCGCCGAGCAGTTCGCCGAGGTCGATGTGGTCCTTGGGCTCGAAGCCCTCGGCGGTGAAGTCGCGCGGGGTGCCGAGCACCTCCTTGACGACGAAGTCCTCCTCGCCGCCGACGGGGGCGTCGGGGTGGACGATGTTGCCCAGCTGGAGCAGCAGGCGCTGCGCCTCCTCGGCGGCCTCGTGCTGCTCGGCGTCGGCGGCCTTGACCGCGGCCTTCAGCTGCTCGGCCCGCCCCAGGAGCTCGGCCCGCTCGTCCCCCTGGGCCTTGGGGATGAGCTTGCCCAGCGCCCTCTGCTCGGCGCGCAGCTCGTCGAAGCGGGTACTGGACGACCTGCGCCGCTCGTCGGCGGAGAGCAGGGCGTCGACGATGCCGACGTCCTCTCCACGGGCGCGCTGGGAGGCGCGCACACGGTCGGGGTCCTCACGAAGCAGGCGAAGGTCAATCACGGGGACAGGCTACCGGTGGAACGGGCCCGGACGCGACAAGTTAAGTGCTTTATGTAGCGTTATGTCCGATTTCAAAGAACGGACCCGGGAAATGCGGGGCGGCCGGAAATGACGTCGAGGTGACCGTCAACCGAATTCCGAACGTCCCTCCCCCGAGGGCATGTGGCCTGTGGACAACGGCAGTTGGGCCAGGTCCGGCAGGACGGGTTATCCACAGGGGGTCGGGTATTCCACCACCTTGTCCACAGCGGGTGTGGATGGACTGTGGAAGGCGGAGCAGATCATTCCGTCAGCCGGTCGTGGGCCCATGGATTCCCCGGTCAAACCCGACTCACACTCCCTTTCGAGTGAGAATTCTTCCCCCTATCGAGTTGTTCGAAGGTATTGGGGTGACGAATGCCGACCTGAGGGTCTGTGCGGTGGGATGGCGCTCCTGTGCCGATTTGTCGATCTGATCCCTACTCGTCATCCCTGCTCTGTCGACTTATCCCCAGCTTGCTCCCAAGGCCTGTGGATAACGCGGTGGACAACCGAGGGGCCCCCCGGTTGTTCACCGGCGGGCCCCTCGGGACGTGCGGAGCGCAGGGTCAGGCCCGTCCGTCCAGAGCCCTCCCCAGCCAGTCCGCGGCCGCGATGAACTCCTCGTCCGTGGTCCCCTTGCGCTGCTGCGCCGCGACCCGGTCCGCACGCGGGTACGAGCCGAGGAAGCGCACCTGCGGGCAGATCCGCTTCAGCCCCATCAGCGCCTCGCCGACGCGGCGGTCGGTGATGTGCCCCTCGCAGTCCACGGAGAAGCAGTACCGGCCGATGCCCTCGCCCGTCGGGCGGGACTCGATGCGGATCAGGTTGACCCCGCGCACCGCGTACTCCTGGAGCAGTTCCAGCAGCGCACCCGGATGGTCGTCGCCCAGCCAGAAGACGGCGGAGGTCTTGTCGGCCCCGGTCGGCGCGACCGGCCGGGCCGGTCGGCCGACCAGCACGAAGCGGGTCTCGGCGTTCACCGCGTCGTGGATCCCGGTGGCCAGCGCGTCCAGTCCGTACGTCGGGCCCGCGAACTCGCCCGCGAACGCCGCGTCGTGCCGGCCCTCCGCGACCAGCCGCGCGCCGTCCGCGTTGGAGGCGGCCGACTCCCACTGCGCGTCCGGCAGGTGCTCCGCCAGCCAGCGGCGCACCTGCACCTGCGCCGCCGGGTGCCCGGTCACGGTCTTGACGTCCGCCAGCCCCGTGCCCGGCCGCGTCAGCAGCGCGAACGCGATGGGCAGCAGGACCTCGTGGTAGATCATCAGCGGGGCCCCGGCCGCCAGTTCGTCGAGGGTGGCGGTGATGCCGCCCTCCATCGAGTTCTCGATCGGCACGAGTGCGGCCGCGGCCTCCCCGGTGCGTACCGCGTCGAGCGCGGCCTGGACCGACACTGCCGGCACCAGCTCCCGGGTGGCCGCCTCCGGGAGTGTGCGCAGCGCGGCTTCGGTGAACGTGCCCTCAGGACCCAGATAGGTGTAGCGGCTCGCCGGCGACATGAAGGTCAGCCTAGGCCCGGTCCTCACCTTCCCGCCCCGGCTACCGCTGGGGGGAACGCGGGTTCCGCCCTCCGGGCGGCAGGCGCCCATGTGACGACAGGACCCGGCGGCGACCCGTGGCGCCGCCGACGCGCGGTGCGCTACGCCTCCAGCAGTCGCTGCCCGACGTATTCGCCGGGCGCCGCCCCGCCCGGCACCGCGAACAGCCCGCTCGCCTCGTGCCGCAGGAAGCGGGAGAGCCCGTCGCCCCGGTCGAGCTTGCGCTGCACGGGGACGAAGCCCGTCAGCGGATCGGCCTGCCAGGCCACGAAGAGCAGTCCGGCGTCCGGGGCCCCGTCGTCGCGGAAGCCGTCGTGGTACGAGAAGCCGCGCCGCAGCATCGCGGCGCCGCCGTTCGACTCCGGCGCGGCCACGCGGACGTGGGCGTCGGCGGCGATGGCGAAGGTCCGGCCGTCCGCCTCGATCCTGTTCAGATCGGGCTTGGTGGTCTCCGTGCCGCCGGACAGCGGCGCGCCGTCGGACTTGCGGCGGCCGATGACCCGCTCCTGGCGCTCCACGGAGAGGTGGTCCCAGGTGTCCAGCAGCATCCGGATGCGCCGCACCACCGCGTACGAGCCCCCGGCCATCCACTCCGGCTCGCCGGAGGAGGGCACGAAGACCCGCTGCCCGAAGTCGGGGTCGGACGGCTTGGGGTTGTTGGTGCCGTCGATCTGGCCCATCAGATTGCGGGTGGTGCGGGGAACGGCGGTGGCCCCGGGGGCACGGTTGAAGCCGTTCATCTGCCAGCGCGGCGCCGCCGTTCCCGCCGCCTGCTTCTGCAGCACGCGCAGGGCGTGGAAGGCGACCAGCGGGTCGTCCGCCCCGATCTGGATCCACAGGTCGCCCTCGCCGCGCCGCGGGTCGAGCGCGTCGGCGGAGAAGGCGGGCAGCGGGGCGAGCGCCTCGGGCATCCGCGCCCGAAGCCCCGTCCGTGCGAAGAAGGAGCGGCCGAAGCCGAAGGTGACGGTCAGCGAGGACGGCCCGGCGTCCAGGGCGATCTGGTCGTCCCCGGCGGGCGCCCGGCCCGCGGTCATCGCCTCGGCCGCCGCCGACCAGCGGCGCAGCAGAGCGGCCGCGCCCCCACGTCCGGCGCCCGCGGCCAGGTCGAAGGCGACCAGGTGGCCGTGGGCCTGGGGGGCGGTGACGATGCCGGCCTGGTGCACGCCGTGGAAGGGCAGGCGTGCCGCGCCCACCGAGGCGAGCGCGGCCGGTTCGTCGCGGGCCGCGTTCGCCGCGACGGCGGATGCGCCGCCCACGGCCAGTCCCGCGGCGCCGGCCGCGCCGGCGGTGCCGAGCAGGCGGCGCCGCGAGATGTGCCGGTGGATCGGGTCGTTCGTCAACTGATCTTCACTGTCCTGGTGCGGGTGACCTGGTCGATGTCCGAGGTCCGTACGGTGACCGAGAGCGTCCACTGCCCGGGGATCGGGATCTGCACGTTCTCCGCGCTCCAGTGGCCGGTGTCGATCTTGCCCAGGGTGACCGGGATCGGGCCGATCTTCTGGGCCGGGAGCGTGAAGGAGACCTTCACCTCGGGCACGTCGCGCGCCTGGCCGTCGGGGGCGGTGATCAGCAGGTGCAGCTCGTTCTCGGCGGTGCTGCCGGGGTCGAGCGTCACCTCGGCCTCGCCCTTGCCGTTCGGGCCGCCGGTGTCGAACGGGATCCGCACGTCCAGGGGTTCCGGGACCGAGGTGACCGGGGCGGTCGCGCCCGCCGCCGCGCTCTCCTCGGCCGCCCGGCCCGGCTGCGTACCGGTGAGCAGGGTGGTGACGCCCAGGATCACGACCGCGACCGCGGCCTCGGCCAGCACGGACCTGCGCAGGCCCGCGCGCTCCGGGTCGGCGTCGCGCGCCTTGCGGTCCCGCTCCTTGGCCAGCGCCGCCTCCTGCCGGGCCAGCTGCGCGGTACGGACCGCCGGGTCGCCGCCCCGCCCCGCGGCCACCGGCTGGGCGACGGCCGCCGCGGCCCTGGCGCTCTTCGCGCTGCGCACGGGCTGCACGGCCTTGGCCTTCTCCGCGAGCCGCCCCGTCCAGCGCCGGGAGAGCCAGGCCAGCTCCAGCAGCAGCACGACCAGGCCGATCTTGACCAGCAGCAGCTGCCCGTACCCGGTGGAGACCAGGGCGTCCCACGACCCGAGCTGACGCCACGACTGGTAGACACCGGTGGAGACCAGGGCCGCCACGGCCCAGAAGGCGATCCGGGAGAACCGCCGCACCGCCGACCGCTCCACCGGCAGCCCCCGCCACAGCGCGACGAGCAGCGTGGCCAGGCCGCCCAGCCAGACCGCCATGGCCAGCAGATGCACGATGTCGACCGGCATGGCGACCGACGCCTGGATGCCGACCGAGGCGTGCTCGGCCATGGCCCAGGTCGCGGCGAGGCCCACGGCCACGACGGTGCCGCCGATCGACAGACCCCAGGCGAGGTCCTGGCGCTCCACCGGGTCCTCGCGCTTGGCGAAGCTGCCGAAGAGCACGGCGATGAAGACCGCCGACGCCGCGAGCAGCAGCAGCCGTGACAGCAGCGCGGCTCCGGGCCGGGTGTCCAGCACGTCGCTCACGCCGCCGAGGTCGAGAACGTCGCCGATGGAGCCGCCGCCCGCGTACGGGGCGCGCAGCAGCAGCAGCGCTATCGTCGCGGCGACCATGGTGGCCCAGCCGCCGGCGACCAGCCGGCGCAGCGGGCGCTGCTGGGCGCCCGCCGGCCAGCACACGCCCAGGAAGAAGGCGGAGCCGGCCATCAGGGCGAACCCGAGATAGGCGGCGTAGCGCCCCACGTCGTACAGGGCTCCGACCAGGCCGCCGCCCGCCTCCTGGGTGGGCAGGCTGACCGTGGTCTTCGAGGGCGCGCCGATGGAGAAGACGAAGGCCCCCGCCACCGGGTGGCTGTCGGCGGAGACCGCCTTCCAGGCCACGGTGTACGTGCCGTTGCCCAGTCCGGGCCGCAGCGCGACGACCGCCGTGTCGTTCCCCTCGCCGCCGTTGCTCGCGGCGCCGGTGTCGGCCCGCCGTCCGTCCGGTCCGAGGACGCGGACGGCGTCGGACGCCAGCAGTACGCCCTCGGAGAAGGTCAGCCGCACCTGCTGCGGCGCGGTCTCGACCACCGAGCCCTGTGCGGGGTCGGTCCTCACCAGCGCGGCGTGCGCGGAGGCGGGCGCGGCGCCGCCGAGCAGCAGGCCGAGCACGGTCAGTGGTACGGCCAGCAGTCGCAGCCCGGCCTTCGTCAGCTCCTTCATGGCGCCCTCCTCAGTCCCCCGGGCGATAGCCCGCCGGCTTGACCGGGACCCGTACGTCGATGGGGTCGGCGTCGTCGAAGCGCAGTTCCACGGACACCTCCTCACCGGCGACGGGCTTGTGCGTGAGCTTCATCAGCATCAGGTGGTTGCCGCCGAGCCCGAGGACCAGCCGCCCGCCGGCCGGCACGGTGAACGAGGTGACCCGCCGCATGGCGTTGCCGGCGGTGGAGTGCAGGGTCACCTCGCCCGCCAGGTCGCTGGTCACCGAGGTCAGCCGGGCGTCGCGGTCACCGGTGTTGGTCACCGTGAAGTACCCGGCCGCCATGTCCGCGAGCGCGGGCTGCGGTATGTAGGCGCCGCTGACCCGGAGTTCGGGACCGTCCGGTGAGGAGTCGCAGGCCGTGGCCCCGAGCCCCGGCCCGAGGGCGAGTAGGGCCGCGGCCGCCGGCAGGAGCGCGCGCCTCACGGCGTCCGCCCTTGGATGATCTTCGGCAGGTCGGCGGCGAACTGCTGCGAGGTGGTGCCGGACATGTAGAGCACGTGCGCCTTGTCGTCCTTCGGCGAGTACGCCACGACCTCGGCGCCGTGCGTGACGGTGATGCTGCCGTCCTTCTCCTTCACGGGCTTGTCCACGGCGATGCCGAGGGAGCGGGCGCCCGCCTGGATCGTGGCGAAGTCGCCGGTCAGGCCGACGAAGGAGGCGTCCATCGCGTCCAGCCAGGCGCCGAGCCGCGACGGGGTGTCACGCTCGGGGTCGGTGCTGACGAAGACCACGGTGAGCGCGGCCTGTTCGGCCTTGGTCAGCTTGGACTTGGCGATGGCGATGTCGCTCATCGTCGTCGGGCAGACATCGGGGCAGTGGGTGTAGCCGAAGAAGAGCAGCGTGGGCTTGCCCGCGGTCTCCTTGACCAGGTCGTACTTCGTGCCGTGCGTGTCCGTGAGGATCATGTCCGGCTTGTCGAAGGGCGTGTCGAGGACGGTCGAGGCCTTCTGTGTGGCGTCGGTGGACACCAGGGGGGCATCGGCGCCGGCGTCCGTCGAGCCGTCCGAGCCGCCGCAGGCGGTCAGGACGAGGGCGAGCGTGGCGGCGGCCGCCGCGGCGACCGCGCGGGTGGTGGTGGTACGCATCAGGGTTCCCCAGGAAGTTCGGTACGACGCCGGGTGACCGCCGCCGCGCACGGCGGCGGTCACCCGGCGATGCTGCGTCAGACGGCGGGGGTGCCGCCACCGGCGCCGCGGCGGCGGCCGGCGAGCACGCCGAAGCCGACGCCCAGCACGCCGACGACGATGCCGACCACGCCCAGGACCCGGGCGGTGGTGTCACTGGAGTCGGCGGACGCGGCCTTCTCGGTGGTGGCGCTCTTGCCGTCACCACCGGCCTCGGTGTCGGCGACGGGAGAGGGGGAGGAGGCGGCGCCGTGGCCGTGGCCGCCGTCCGCGTCGTCGGAGAGCGTCAGCACGGGAGCCGGGTGCTCCGGCTCGGCCTGGCCCTCCTGCTGCTCCTCGATCCAGCGCACGACGTCCTTGTTGTCGTACGTCTGGACGGCCTTGAAGACCAGTTGGTCGGCGTCCTCGGGGAGCGGGCCGAATGAGACCGGGAACTGCTGGAACTCGCCCGGGGCGATCTTCCCTCCGGTCCAGGTGATCTTGGTGACGGCCTCGGTGATGCTGCCGTCGTCGCTCGTGATGGGCTTGGCGAGCTTGCTCTTGACGACCTGAGCCGTCCAGCCGGGGACGGGCTGGAGGGAGACCGACGCGATCGGGTGGTCGGCCGGAAGGTTGACCTCGACCTTGATGGTCGACGCCTTGTCCTCCTCGTTGGGGACCTTGAAGGCCACCGTGCTGTAGCTGCCCTTGGCGGCGGTGCCCGGCTGCACGGAGACGTGCGCGAAGGCGGGCACGGCGGCGGCGAGGACGGCCGCTCCGCTGAGTCCGGCGAGGGCGACGGCGCGGCGCATGGCGATGTTCATGGGTGCAGACACTCCACGGGTGAAGAGGTGAGGGATGACGGATGGCACGCGTGCGGCGCGCGACTCCGTCTCCTCCGATCCGTGGAGCGGGTCGCGTTCAGGCCGCGAGGGCGTGCACCGGAGGCCCGCGCCGGGCGAGGCTGTGCCGCAGCGCCGCGGTGCGCGGCGGCCCGGAGCCGGCGGTCCGGCGGCGCGGCCCACCGGTGACGGACGGCGCGGTGAGCGCTCCCGCCACCAGGGCGCGCACCAGCGCGACCGCCTGCCGCAGGGCGGCGCCGGTGAGTTCGGCGAGACCGCGCATGCCCAGGGCGACCATGCGCCACAGCGCGGCCTCGCCGCGGCGCAGCAGCCAGCCCGCGGCGAGCGCGGCGAGCAGGTGCCCGAGCAGCATCGGCAGGCTGTAGGCCAGCATCGTGCTCTCGGTGTGAGCGTGCGTCATGCCGGTCATACCGGCCATGCCGCTCATGTGGCCCATGCCGCCGAGCGGCAGGGTGTGCGGGTCGATGCCCGCCTGGCGCACGATCTGCTGAGCCGTCGCCGGGGCGAGCGGCAGGGCCTGGTGGGCGCAGATCAGCCGCCCGGCGATCCGCACGATCCCGTCCGGCCGGGGGGCACCGTCCGGTCCGCACACCCCGCCCGCGTTGAACAGCACGTGCAGGGCCAGTTGTCCGGCTGCCAGGCCCGCCGCGATCCCGGGGAGCGAGCGCTCCCGTCCGGCGAGCGGCGCCACCACGGCGAAGACCATCACCCAGCCGGCCACCAGCGACCAGCCGGGCACCGCGTGGCCCGAGGCAACGGAGTGCGCGACCGCGGACAACGCCACACAGACCGCGGTGAACACCGCGGCCCGCAGCAGTCGCAGATCGGCGCCGGCGCGCACAGGAGAGGCCATGACGGGCGTCATCTTCTCACCGTGTCCCCCGTTCGCGTGCGGGGGGTCTCGCATTCCGGCGGTGTGTGCTATGGGTTCCGGCCGCCCGCGTACACCCATGTGCCGGGGCCGGGCATCGGCCGTATGGGCGTCATCACGTCAACACCACGCTTACCGGCCGTGTTTCGGGGCAATACGTATCGGTATGTCGAGCCGCAGCCAGGAGGCTGAGCATGAGCATCTGGTGGTCCCTCCATTTGCGGCGCGAGGCTGCGAGCGTTCCGCTCGCCCGTCGGCTCCTGCTGGGGACGATGGAGACCGCCGGGGTGGACCCAGACATCTCGTACGACTTGTCCGTGGCCCTCAGCGAGGCCTGTGCCAACGCTGTTGAGCACGCGAGTCACGGCGAGTACCGGGTGACCGCCCGTATCGAGGGCGACCGCTGCCGCATCGAGGTGGCCGACTCCGGACCGGGCTTCGCCCCGGACCTGCGCCGCACGCACCACGCCGTACGACCGCTGTCGAAGAAGGACCAGCACGCCGAGCACGGACGCGGGCTGTTCCTGATCGAGGCGCTGGTGGACCATGTCCACTTCCACAACCGGCCCGGTCACGGGGCCGTGGTCAGTTTCGACAAGATCCTCAAATGGCGGGACGACGCCCTGCTCAGGGTGTCGTGACCCGGGCCGTCCCCGCCCGGCGCCAACCGCCCGCCCGCGCGCGGTCCTTGCGCCGGTGCGGGCGGCCCCCCGTCCCGTCGGGACGGAACGGGGGCACCTCCCGCGCGCGTCGGCTCAGCCCCGCAGGCCGGCCATCCAGCTCTCGACCTCGCCGGAGCTGCGCGGCAGGCCCGCGCTGAGGTTCCGGTTGCCGTCGGCGGTGACGAGGATGTCGTCCTCGATGCGCACGCCGATGCCGCGGTACTCCTCGGGGACCGTCAGGTCGTCGGCCTGGAAGTACAGGCCCGGCTCGACGGTGAGGACCATGCCGGGCTCCAGCGTGCCGTTGACGTACGTCTCGGTGCGGGCCGCGGCGCAGTCGTGCACGTCGAGGCCGAGCATGTGGCCGGTGCCGTGCAGGGTCCAGCGGCGCTGCAGACCGAGTTCCAGGACGCGTTCCACGGGTCCTTCGACCAGGCCCCACTCGACGAGCTTCTCCGTCAGCACGCGCTGGGCGGCGTCGTGGAAGTCGCGGTAGGCGGCGCCGGGGCGGACGGCGGCGATGCCGGCCTCCTGGGCCTCGTACACGGCGTCGTAGATCTTGCGCTGGATGCCGGTGTACGTGCCGTCGACCGGCAGCGTGCGGGTGACGTCGGCGGTGTAGAGGGAGTGCGTCTCCACACCGGCGTCGAGCAGCAGCAGGTCGCCGGAGCGCACCGGGCCGTCGTTGCGGACCCAGTGCAGGGTGCAGGCGTGCGGGCCGGCGGCGCAGATGGAGCCGTAGCCGATGTCGTTGCCTTCGACGCGGGCGCGCAGGAAGAACGTTCCCTCGATGTAGCGCTCGGTCGTCGCCTCCGCCTTGTCCAGGACCCGGACGACGTCCTCGAAGCCGCGGGCGGTGGAGTCGCAGGCCTTCTGCAGCTCGCCGATCTCCCACTCGTCCTTGACCAGCCGCAGCTCGGACAGGAACTCCTTCAGCTCGGCGTCGCGCTCCGCGGTGACCTTGTCGGTCAGCGCGGCCTCGACGCCGGCGTCGTAGCCGCGGACGACCCGGACCGGGCCGGTCGCCTCGCGCAGCACGTCGGCGGCCTTGCGCACATCGGCGCAGGGCATCCCGAGCAGCACCTCGGCCTCCGCCAGGCTGTGCCGGCGGCCGGTCCACAGCTCGCCCTGGCCGTCGAGCCAGAATTCGCCGTTCTCCCGGGAGGAACGGGGCAGGAGGTAGGCGGTCGCATCGTGACCGGTATCACCGTTCGGCTCCAGGACCAGGACGGCGTCCTGGGTCTGGTCACCGGTCAGGTGCACGTACTCGGTGGCGGCGCGGAAGGGGTAGTCCGTGTCGTTGGCGCGGGTACGCAGGTTTCCGGCCGGGACGACCAGCCGCTCGCCGGGGAAGCGCGCGGACAGGGCGGCGCGCCGCTTGGCGGCGTACGCGGCCTGCTCCAAAGGCTGCAGGTCACGCAGCTCCGTGTCGGCCCAGCCGGACTTCATCACTTCGGTGAGCTCGTCGGAGACGGCCGGGTACAGGCCGTTCTTCCGCTGCTTGATGGGCTCGTCGCCTTCCGGGGTTTCTCCCCCAGCCTGGCGGCTGGGAGGTGCCCCCAGTTCGCGGTCCTCGGCCACGTCATGCCTCCTCGCTGTAGACCCACCCATCGTAAGTGGGTCAGTCGAAGCGGGCGGCCAGCAGGACGAGGTCTTCGGTGTCCTCGTGCGCGCCGCGGCCGTCCGGCAGCAGCGTGCGCAGCACGTGGTCGGCGAGCAGGGCAGGGTCCTCCCGGACGGCGCGCGGGGCACCCGCCGCGGCGGCGTGCAGTCGCGTGACGGCCCGGTCGGTGGCGTCGCCGGTGCGGTGCAGCAGCCCGTCGGTGTAGAGCAGCAGCGTCTCGCCGGGCAGCGCCCGGAACTCGGCGCCGGGCGCCTCCCAGCAGCTGAGCATGCCCAGCGGCGCCGACAGCGAGGTCTCCACGAACTCCACCCGGCGTTCGCCGACGACCAGCGGCGGGCAGTGCCCGGCCCCGGACAGCGCGATCCGGCCGGTGGCCGGGTCGACGTGGGCGTACAGCGCGGTCGCCGAGCGCGCCGGCTCGGTCAGCCGCAGCAGCAGCTCCAGGTCGGACAGCACCGCGACCGGGTCCTCGCCCTCCAGCACCGCGTACGCCCGCAGGGCCGCCCGCAGCCGTCCCATGGCGCCGACCGTGCCCGTACCGGACCCGGTGACCCCGCCGACGGACAGCCCGAGGGCGCCCTCCGGCAGTGCCATGGCGTCGTACCAGTCCCCTCCGCCGCCGGGGGCCGCGACGTGCGTCACAGCCAGCCGGACCCCGGGGATCCGGGGCAGGCGGGTGGGCAGCAGCTGGGCGCGCAGGCCGGCCGCGGTGGCGCGGAGGTGGTCCAGCTCGACCAGCCGGGCCAGGTGCTCGGTGGCGTGGCGGACGTACAGGCCGATCAGATGGCGCAGCCGCTCGCCCGGCTCGGCGGGCTCGTCGTAGAACCACACGGCCGACCCGAGCCGGCCGGCGCTCTCCGTGGCCAGCCGCACCGCGTAACTGGCGCCCAGGCCCAGCCGCACGGCGACCTCGCGGTGGCGCGGATCCAGGCCCGGTTCGTGGCACAGGTCGGGGTGGATCTCCTCGGCCGGCACCGTGCCGGGCGAGGCGGGCAGCGGGACCGTCTCCAGCGCGCCGAGCTCCGCCGGGCTGAGCCCGAGCCCGGTGACGGTGGCGGGGCCGCCGTGGCCGGCCGGACCGGCCGCGGCCAGCCCGCGCCGCGCGCCGGTCAAGGCGCCGCCCGCGCGCAGCATTTCGCGCAGCGCGTCCTCGACGCAGGCGGTGCGGGCGAGGCGTTCGGACAGTTCGTGCAGGGTCGTCAGGTCGTCGACCCACGACGCCAAGCCGTCCTGTGCCGTGCCCGGTTGACCGGCCGGTCCGTCCGTTTCGTCCGGCCCACCCTGTGCGGACCGGGCGTCCGGGTGGGATTGCTGTTCGACCGCGGGAGCGGCAGTGTGCGCCGACGTCGGAATGGGTGGGTTGATTCCGGCCACTTTCGGAAGTCCCGCCGTGCTCATGGTCGCCGGCTTTCGCGGCCTTTGACGCGATACGGCGGCGGCTCCGCAGAGCAGCGCATTTGTGTCAATAGCATCGCAAACCCCCAAGTCGTTCTGCGCCGCTATCAATGGATTACCTTCTACCGCCTCCTTAGGGGTGTGTCCAGGATTGCCCAGGTAGGTGCGGTGGTGTCGATGCGCCGTAAGGGTTGCGGGACTATGGCTGAAAAAGGGCACCGCGTGCCACAATTAGTTGTCGACTGGGGGGGTTCGACAGTGCGTCATATCCACAGCAGTGGGTACGTACGGGATGGGAGTTGGCGGCCTCAGGAACCCGGCGCCCGGCCAGAGCGTCCTAGACGGCGACGGCCGACCCTCCCCCCACGGCGGGGTGTTGCACAGCCAGCGGGACCGCACACGGAGCACGGAAACGCAGTACGCAGCACACCCTGGACGAACAAGCGCCATGTGTGCGCCACCCCCCGCCACGTTCCACGCTCGGCTCGAGACGTGATGCGCTGCCTCGTAAGCGGTGTGTTCCAGATTACGTTGTGTCATGGGCAGATCCCTGAGCGCCAACGGAAAGGAACGAGCGCGGATGCGTGAGATCCTCGGAAAGCGACGCAAGAGCAGTCCCGAGCTGCTGCGCGCGGCGCTCACCTGCGCCGAGCAGTGGCAGTGGCCCGTGGTGCCCGGAGCCGGGACGGACGGGCGCGGCGGTTGCGCCTGTCTGCGCCCCGACTGCCCGGTGCCCGGTGCCCATCCGCACGACCCCGGTCTCCTGGCGGCCACCCGTGATCCGCGGATGGTGCGCTGGTGGTGGACGCACCACCCGGACCAGCCCGTCGTCCTCGCCACCGGCGGGTGCGTCTGCGCGGTCAGCCTGCCGGCCGTCGCGGGGGCGCGGGCCCTCGGCGTCCTCGCCAAGCGCGGGGTGCGCGTCGGGCCGGTGGTGGCCACCCCGACCCGTGTCGTGGTCCTGGTGGAGCCGTACTCCCTGGAGGAACTGGGGGAGTTGCTCGACCGGCACGAATGGGTGCCGACCTCGCTGCGCTTCCACGGCCAGGGCGGCTACGCCGTGCTGCCGCCCTCGCCCGTCGGGGCCGGCGGTGCGCGCTGGGAGCGGCGGCCGGTCGTGGACCCGGGGGAGCGGGCGCCGTGGCTGCCGAGCGTGCGGGTGATCGTCGACACCCTGGTGCAGGCGGGGCGCACCGCGCCGGACGGCAGCCGGCTCTCGTACTGAGCCCCGGGTGCGAAGCGCCGTTCGCCGTCACTCTTTCGGGTAGGAGCGGGGCCACGGGGCCGTCAACTGCCCGTGGCCCCCGGGTTACCGCCCTTTTCTCCCGCTATGTTCTGCGCATGATGCGCGCGTCGAACCTTCGGATGGCCGCCCTCGTCTGTGTCGTCGTGGCGGCCGCGCTGGTCGTCCCGGCCGCCGCCGGCACGGGGTCCTTCGTCCCCGTCGAACCGGTGTCCGCCGATACCGACGGCGGGTTGCTGTCAAGCGGCTCCGAACTGCTGGGCGGCCGGCCCGAACTGGCCGAATCCGAACGCCAGACCGCATCCTGCGGTCCCGAGTTCGTCTCCCCGCGGGGGCTGCGGGCGCAGACCTGCACCGTCGCCGGGGAGGGCGACACATGGGCGCGCACGTACTGGAGCAACACCACCGGCCGGCGGCTGGACGGCGTGCTGACACTCCTGCTGCCGGACGGCCGTGCCGTGCAGGCACGCTGTGCCATCGACGCGGCGCTGGGGAGCGGGAGTTGCGAGACCCCGCGCGAGCGGACGGTACCGGTGCCGGAGGGCGCCGAGCCCTATGCGGCGGTGGCGGAGATCGCCGAGGAGAACGCGGAACGTCCGCTGCTGCGCAGCGGGTCCGCACAATGAAACGTCCGGTCGCTGGCGACGGGGGATGCACCAGCGACCGGACTGTTCAAACGGTAACAAGACTTCGCCCGAACGCAAATCCGGGTGCGCGGGTTCCAGCCCCTGTTCCACCCCGGACGGGGGTGGCTGTGACCAGGATCACCACGACGATCTTCACACCGTCACACTGCTGTCACTGAGTGTCAACTCAGGGTGATCTGCCGGTTGGTGAGGCCGCTGCGCGCCCGGCGCTCGTCCGCGGTCAGCGGGGTGTCCAGCTCCAGCACCTCGGCCAGCCGCTCGCCGAACGCCGCCGCCGGCTTCTCCACCTCTTCCGCGGTCACGTCCACCGGCAGGTCCCACACCGGGACGACCAGACCGTGCGCCCGGAACGAGCCCACCAGCCGCGTGCCCTCGCCCAGCGACGAGGCGCCGGCGGCGTGCAGCCGCGACAGCGCGTCCAGCAGCCGCTCCTCCGGGTGCGGCATGACCCAGCGCAGGTGGTTCTTCTCCGGGGTCCGGCACCAGTACGCGGCGTCCACGCCGGTCAGCCGCACGGTGGGGATCACGGCCGCGTTCGCCCGCTCCAGGGAGGCGGCGACCTCGCCGGTGGCGGCGTCCGCGTTCTCCAGCCAGAACTCGAACCCGGTGTGCACCACCGGCTCGAACGGCGCGTCCAGGTCCAGCACGTCCTGCAGCCGCGGTCCGACCGGTGCGGGCCGGTTCCCGTCCACCGGGTGGCCCGGCTCCGCCGTCAGCGCGCGCAGCAGCGTCTCGGCGAGGTCGCGGCTGATGTCCCCGGAGGCCGTCTCGTTCTGCAGGCCCAGCAGCACCTGACCGGTGTCCCGGCGCAACCCCGGCCAGGCCATGGGCAGTACGGTCGCCAGCGTCACCATGGGCACGCCCTCGGGCAGCCCGTCCTTCAGCTTCAGCTCCGCCGTCGCCGCGGGCACCAGCTCGCGCAGCGCCACCCAGTCGCACTCGCCCGGCAGGCCCTCGAACGGCCGCCGCACCAACTCGGCCACCGCGTGCGACGCCTCACGTCCGTGGCACGCCTTGTAGCGCCGCCCGGAACCGCACGGGCAGGGCTCCCGGGCCCCGACGACGGGGATCTCCCCGTCGGTGAGCTGCGCGGGTCGGGCGGGGGCCTTCGTCTTCGTCGGGCGCTTCTTCGCCATGGCTCGATCTCTCCCGGTAACGGCGGTGTTCCGGCCGTGAGCCTAGCGCCACGTGCCCTCCTGTCAGGGGAGGTCGCGACCGGGGCGGGGCCAGGGGCCGCCCGGACGGGGGCCGGGGCAGGGCCGGACCGACGTCAGGGAAGGTCCTCGAAGGGGTCCGCGAAGTCGATCGGGATGTCGATCTGCGGCGCCAGGTCGTCGCGCCGCGCGTGGCGGCTGCGCACCGCGAGCATCGCCCAGACCGTGACCTCGCCGGGGGCGTCCCGCACGCCCCAGCGCAGCGACAGGCTGCGGACGATGCCGAGCCCCCGGCCGCCGCGTGCGGTGAGCGAGGGACTGGCCGGAAGCGGGCGGGTCGGACCGCCGCCGTCGGTCACCTCGACCGTCAGCAGCCCGTCCTCGTCGACGCGCCACGCGGCGCGGATCCCGCTGCCGCCGCCCGCCGAGGCTTCGTCCTCGCCCAGCGGGCGCGCGTGCCGGCAGGAGTTGCTCAGCAACTCGGAGAGGATCAGCACCGCGTCGTCGACGACCGGCTCCGGAACCTCGTTCGCACACAGTTCCTTGCGCAGCCTTCGCCGCGCCTCAGCGACACCCGTCGGACCATGCGGCAGGGCCATGGTCGAGGACGTCGGCACCTCCTGGGCCACCACCAACGCCACCCCCGAGACCTCCTTCACCCCACGCCACCGGATGGATGCCCTCTCGTTTCATGCCGGAAACCGGCCAACAGCGATCTCTTGGTGCACACAGAGCGATCGAACGGACACCGAACGCGCCGGGGCGCGCCGCGATCCGGGCCCCCGGGCGGCGTGAGTGGAACGGTGTCCTCCACCGCCCTTGCCTAGCGGCCGAGTTGGGCCAGAACCTGCTTGGGACGATTGGTGATGACGGCCTCGACGCCGAGCCGCGCGCACAGTTCGACGTCCTCCGGCTCGTTGACCGTCCACACGTGCACGCTGTGCCCGGCCCGGTGCAGCCGCTCCACGTACCCGGGGTTCGTCCGCAGGATGCGGATGCTCGGGCCGGCGATCCGCACCCCCGCGGGCAGCCGGCCGTCGCGGTGCCGGGGCAGCACGTACTGCATGAGGAAGGCGGTCGGCAGCTGGGGCGCGGTCAGCCGCACCCGGCGCAGTGAGCGCGAGGAGAAGCTCATCACCCGCACCTGCGGCGGTTCGCCCGCCGGCGGCCGCAGCATGCCGAAACGGTCCAGCAGTTCCAGCAGCCGGTCCTCGACCTGGCCCGCCCAGCGGGTGGGGTGCTTGGTCTCGACCGCCAGCTCCACCCGGCGGCCGGTGTCGGCGATCAGCTCCAGCAGCCGTTCCAGGGTCAGCACCCGGCTCGCCTCGTCCGGGTCGGCGTCGAAGCGGTCCGGCACCTCGGCGTCGGTGTGCTGTCCCTTCCACGACCCGAAGTCCAGCGTCCGCAGGTCGGCGAGCTCCATGGCCGAGACGGCGCCCCGGCCGTTGGAGGTGCGGTTCACCCGGCGGTCGTGGACGCAGACCAGCACGCCGTCGGCGGTGAGACGCACATCGCACTCCAGGGCGTCCGCGCCGTCCTCGATCGCCTTCCGGTACGCGGCGAGCGTGTGCTCCGGGACGTCCTCGGAGGCACCCCGGTGGGCGACGACCTGGATCGCGCGGTCTTGGGTCACCGGGCTATCGTGCCATCCGCCCGGTCGTACCACGGACGCCGCTCGCGACTGTTTACGGTGGTCTGACAACCGGTGGGAAAAGCTGTCCCCATCCTGTCGGCCGTCGTACGTCTCCGTGACCGCAACCGTACGCACGGCATACAACGCATATCCCGGAGGAGATACAGCCGTGAGCACCGAGAACGAGGTCGGTCCGGTCCCGGCAACGCAGCCGGCGCAGCCGTCCGTCGCCGCTGAGCCCGCCGCTCCCGCTGCACCTCCGGCGCCGCCGCAGGCCGCGCCCGCGGCGCCCGCCGTTCCCCCGGCGGCGTCCGACGGTCCTCCCGCGGCCGCTTCGGCGCAGCCGGCCGACGCGCCGCCGGCCCCGCCGCCCCGCG
>NZ_JARAWX010000078.1:0-698 GCF_033793585.1 Streptomyces sp. MI02-7b
CGTTCTGCTCACCGGCGACCTGCCCAGCCCCACCGACGTTCCCACCGGCTGCCGCTTCCGCAACCGCTGCCCGAAGTTCGCCGCCCTCGACGAGGCCCAGCGCGGCCGCTGCCGCGACGAGGACCCGTCACCCTCCGCACTGGCGGGCGACCACAACGCGGCATGCCACTACGCCGCCGCGGTCACCGTCGTCTGACTTTTCATCCCGAAAAGAACCGTGTGATCTCTCACGCCGACGCAGTCGTGTGACATCCCAACCCGTAAGAGGAGAGAGTTCGTTGAACAGAACACGTACGTCCGCAGTCATGGTCGCGCTGGCCACCGCCGGCGCGCTGGTACTGACCGCGTGCGGCGGCGGGGACGAAAAGGCGGACGCGGGGCCGAAGAAGAACTCGGTGCCCAAGTCCGACGCCAACAACATCAAGGCCACCGACCGCGACCAGCTCAAGCAGGGCGGCACCCTCAAGTGGCCTGTGGGCGAGATCGCCGAGAACTTCAACTACGGCGAGGTCGACGGGGCGCTCGCCGACGGCTTCGACGTCGAGCGCGCCCTGCTCCCGATCACCATGCTGTCGGACGCGGCGGGCAACGTCAGCCCGAACCCCGACTACCTGACCTCGGCGAAGGTGGACGACAGCTCGGGCAAGCAGGTCGTCACCTACGAGATCAACCCCAAGGCCAAGTGGTCCGACGGCACG